>RFGD01000467.1 GCA_003696705.1 Alphaproteobacteria bacterium
ACCTGTTCAATTCGGAGCGCAGCCTCTCCTCAAGACCAAATTTCGAGCTGACCCGCGCCGCTGCCCTCGCCGAGTGGCGCGGCCTCTGCGCTGGATAAAGGCCAAGCATCCTGGCCTTGTGGAGACTGGTCAGAATCTGTCTGACACCACCCGCGCGGTGGTAGCGGAGGTGCGCCAGAAGGTGCGTGAATTGCTGGAGGAGAGCACCCTGCCGGACATCCACGAACGGCTGCCGTGGCTCAAGGACAGCTTCACGCTGATCGAATGAGCCTCAGATCAGCACGTTGAACTTCGCGCGGATGGCGCGGTCCTGCTCGTCGGTCAGATAGGCGGGGTGGTGGGTTGCCAGCAGCGCTTTCGCTCGCTCGCGCGCCCGCGACCAGGCATCCCTTGCCCCCATTTCGGCCCAGCTCTGCGGGGGGCTTCGGTCGGCCAGCGAAGGGTAGAAATAGTCGCGCTCCATCGCAGCATGGGTGTGGGCGCCGCCAAGGAAGTGGCCGGCCCCGAGGACCGCCTCGCAGATTGCGTCAAACCCGAGGTTTTCGTCCGTGACCTCGATGCCGCGCAGGGCCCGATAGGTGTGCGAATGCATTTCGTCGTCCAGGACGAAGGCCTCGAAGCTTGCGCCGAGGAGCGAAGCCGTCATCCCCGAGCTTTCGTAGATCAGGTTGCCGCCTGCCGCCGCCGCGGCGAACGAGGAAATGCCCTTTTCCATGCCATATTGCGCGTCGATCGCCTTGGCGTCGGTCATCGAACAGGCGACGCCCGACGGCAGGCCCAGCCAGTTGGACAACTGTGCCGAAGCCGCGTTCAGAAGCGCCGTTTCTCCGCCGCCACCCGCGAAGGCGCCGGTACGCAGGTCAACGACCAGGGGCCAGTTCGAGAACACCATCGGAAAGCCGGGCTGGATGGTGTTGACCATCACCAGGCTGGCAAGGGTTTCGGCGAGCGACTGGGCCAGGAACCCCGCGAGTGTGGCAGGCGCCGTTGCCCCGGCCTGGGCGGCGGTGATGCAGGATACGGGGATGTTGTGGCGGATGCATTCATAGACGACGTCGACGGCATCCTCGCCAAAGCGCATCGGAGATATCACCGGACTGATGTGGGCTTTCATGAATGGACGTTTCGAGAATTTGCCCGGACCTCCGGCCACGATGTCCAGCATCTCCACGATGGGCGCGACATGCTCGGCTCGGGTGAACGAGGTGGCCGTCGGCTTGGTGGTGTGCCAGCAGAGGGCGTAGGCCGTGTTCAGATCGAGATCGAAGCTGTCGGCGACATCGGTGGCCACGCAGGGGCGCGTGAACCAGCTGATATTGGTCAGCGCGTCCTGTAGCCGCGTGAAGTCATGCAGATCGGCAAGGGTTGATGGGCGGTAGAGGCCGCTGTCAATGTCGAGGGTCAGCACCGCAGCCCCGCCCGTGCCGAAGTGGACCCGGTCGCCGCCGACCTCTATCGACCGGCGCTCGTCTCGGCCGTGCAGCACGAAGGTCCTGGCCGCATTCGCAATGGCCCGTTCGACCATCTTGCGCGGAAATCTGAGCCGCCCGCGTTCACCTTCGACCGCGCCCGCCTTCGCCAGATCGGCGTGCAGGCGGGCGGGGACCTCTCCCATCCCCAGGGTTTCGAGGAGTCGAAGGGCAGTTTCGAAGATCCGTTCGAGATCCCGGGGCGTCAGGGGCCTGTAGGCGCCACCCCGCTGACCGGGCGGGCAGGGGTTGACCTCGGGCCCGGCCGCGCGCCTTGCCCGGCGGTCCTTGCGTCCGGTGCGCCGTCCGTTCTTCGCGGTCATGCTCAGCCCCCGACGAAATCGCTGGCGCAAGGATACGCGGCCAATCCGGCGATTGCGCAGGAAGTTTTGCATTTCGAATTATTCGCAGCAAGGATTTGATATGATCGAAAGACCCATTGGCGCGTTGCCCCGTGCGATTTCTTCGCCCCGCCATCGTGCCGAAGAAGCGGGAGGCCCAGACGATGAAATCGAGAACCAGGGTCGTTGTCATCGGCGGCGGAATAGCGGGATGTTCCACCCTCTATCACCTGACGCAGGAAGGCTGGAGCGACGTCGTCCTGGTCGAGCGCAACGAGCTGACGTCGGGAACCACCTGGCACTCTGCCGCGCAAGTGACGAACTTCGGCATGAACCAGACGATGGTCTGCCTGAAATCCCATTCCATCCGGCTTTACAGGGAACTGGCGGAAGACCCGGAATATCCGATCAACTACCACTACGCCGATGGCGGCATCCGGCTGGCCAATACCGAAGCGCAGATGCAGGGCTATCGCCACTTCGCCTCGATGGCGCGCGGCATGGGCGTCGATTTCGAGGTGATCGACGCCGCCGAATGCGGCCGCCGCCACCCGCTGATCTCGACCGACAACCTTCTGGGCGGTCTGTGGGATCCGCTCGATGGCGATATCGACCCGGCGCAGCTTTGCCAGGCACTGGCGCGGCGGGCCCGCAAGGCCGGGGCCGAAGTCTATCGCAACACCCCGGTCATCGGCCTGACCCAGCGCAAGGACGACACCTGGACCGTCCACACCGAGCGCGGCGACATCGACTGCGACATCGTCGTGAACGCCTGCGGTTATCGGGTGAACGAGGTCGGCGCCATGATGGGGGTGCACCACCCCGTCGTCTCGATGGAGCACCAATATTTCCTGACCGAGCCGATCCGCGAAATCATCGACTTCGGCAAGCGCGTGCCGCTGCTTCGATGCCCGATAGACGATTTCTACTCGCGTCAGGAGAAGCAGGGGCTTCTGGTCGGCTTCTACGAGCAGGACTGCCGCACATGGGGCATGGACGGCATCGACCCGGATTTCGTGAACGCGCTCTGCCCGGATGACGTGGACCGCGTGATGCCGGTTCTGGAAAACGTGTTCAGGCGCATGCCGGTGCTGGCCGAGGTCGGAATCCACTCCATCGTCAACGGTCCGATCACCTATACCATCGACGGCGCACCGCTGGTGGGCCCGATCCCGGGCAAGCGCAACGCCTTCTGCATCATCGGCCTGCGCGCGGGGCTCGGCGAAGGCGGCGGGCACGGCTGGCTTCTGGCACAGCAGATCGTGCACGGCGAAGCCTGCTATGATACCTGGGTGATCGATCCGCGCCGCTTCACCGGCCATGCGAATGTCGAACTGACGGCGCTGAAGGCGGTCGAGGATTACCGGAACGAGTTCCGTTTTCACTTTCCGAACGAACACCGGCCGGCCGGCCGGCCGGCCAAGACGACGCCCCTGACGCCTGTCCTTGCCGCCGAGGGCGCGGAATTCACCGTGGTCAATGGCTGGGAGCGGGTCGACTTCATCAAGCCGTCACCCGATTTCCAGGTCACGCTCGGGTTCGATTTCGACGAAGCCTTCGACGTCGTCGGTGCCGAGATCGACAATATCCGCACCAACGTCGGCCTGACCGAAGTCAGCGGTTTCAACCGGCTGGAAATCACGGGCGTGGATCGGCACAGCTTCCTTGACCGCATGTTCTGCGGCACGGTGACCCGACGGGACGGCCGGGTCGGGCTTGGCTATCTTCTGAACCATCACGGCATGCTCAAGGCCGAGGCAACCGTTGCCAATCTGCCCGCGTCCGACCGCGGCCCCGACCGGATCTGGTACGGGTCGGCGGCAGCGGCCGAATATCACGACATGGACTGGCTGAACCTGCATCTGCGCTCTGACGAGGACGTGCAGATCCGCAGCCTGACGAATGACCAGACCGTTCTGGTCCTGGCAGGTCCGAAGGCCCGGGACGTCCTGGCGGCATGCTCGCGCGGCGATTGGTCGAAGGAGGCGTTTCCCTGGCTCGGCGTTCGCGAATGTTTCATCGGGGTCGCGCCGGCAACGGTGCTCGGCGTCAGCTTCTCGGGCGAACTGGCCTACGAGATCCATGTACCGAACGCCTCGCTCCACGCGGCCTATCTGGCGCTGCGCGAGGCCGGCGCGCCGCATGGGCTCGGGCTGTTCGGGGCGCGCGCCGTCGAGTCGATGCGCATGGAGATGGGCTTTCTGCACTGGAAGGCCGACATCCTGACCGAGTTCACCCCATACGAAACCGGGCTCGATCGCTTCGTGAAGCTGGAAAAGGGCGATTTCGTCGGCAAATCTGCCCTGCTCGCGCGGCGCGAAGGCGGGCTTCGCAAGAAATTCGTCACGCTCCGCGTCGATGCAACGCGCGCCCCCGCCTGTCGCGGGGCCTCGCTCATGCGGGGCGACAGGGTTGTCGGCACGATCACCTCGGGCGACTGGGGCCACCGGGTCGGCATGAACCTTGCCCATGCCTTTGTCGACCCGGACCTGGCCACGCCTGGAAGCCGCTTGAAGCTCGACTTCTTCGGCGACCTCGTCGACACCGAGGTCATCGCGCCGGCCCCCTATGATCCCGACTTCCGGCGGATGCGGAGCTGAGGCGAAGGGGGCGAGCCGCTGCTTCCCGCCGTTCCGGTCAGGGGTGGATGAAGGAGATCTCCGAGAAGGTCCGGCGCCATGCCGCCACCTCGGGCGCGATCTGTTCGCCCGCCAGGCCGCGCGCGATCAGATCGGCAAGCCTGTCCGCGTCGCCCGCCGTCATTCCCCAGCGAACGAGTTCGGGTGTGCCGATACGCAGGCCGTTCATGTCCCCGTCCACCTCGGCTGCGGGAAGGCCGATGCCGCAGGCCAGGAAACCGGCCTTTCTGAGGAGCCTTGAGGCCGCCTGTCCGCCACCCCAGCGCCCTGCCAGCACCGCGAACTGATGGGACGCGATGAACCCGTGCGAGGTCGAGAAGACGGGCACGCCCCGCGCATCGAGCGCCCTGGCGAGGGCCTGCGCCATTCGGATCATCTCGGCGGCGTAGTCCTGTCCGAAGTCGCGCCAGTCCAGCATCGTCACCGCCAGGGCCGCCGACTTGGCGGCGTCGAAATTCGCCGTCATGCCGGGGAAGGCGATGGCATCAAGCGCTTTCGCGATGCCGGGATCGTTGGTCAGGACCAGGCCGCTTGGGGGGCCGCCGAGGCTCTTGTAGGTGCTCATGGTCATCAGGTGCGCGCCGTTGGCCAGGGGATTTGACCACGCCTTGCCGGCAATCATCCCGCACTGGTGGGCCGCATCGAACAGGACCTTCGCGCCGACCTCGTCGGCGATCGCCCGGATCTCGGCCACGGGATGTTCGAACAGGTTCAGGCTGCCGCCGATGGTGATCAGTCTCGGACGTTCCTTCAGGGCCATCGCGCGCAGACCATCAAGGTCGATGGTGTAGCCGTCGGCATGCACGGGGGCCTCGAGCGTGCGCAGGCCATAGAGGCCCGCACAGCCGGCCGCGTGGTGGGTCACATGTCCGCCGATGGCCGCAGGTGGCGCGATGATCGTGTCGCCCGGCCTGCATGTCGCCATGAAGCCGTAAAGGTTGGCCATCGCGCCCGAGGCCACGCGGATCTCGGCGAATTTCGCGTCGAAGACCTCGGCACAAAGGGCGGCTGCGATGACCTCGATTTCCTCGATCGCCTCCAGTCCCGTCTCGTACTTGTCGCCCGGGTAGCCCAGCGACGGGCGGGATCCGATGCCCGAGGCGAGGAGCGCCTCGGCTCTCGGGTTCATCACGTTGGTGGCCGGGTTGAGGTTGAAGCACTCTTCCTCGTGGATCTCGCGGTTGCGTTCCGCAAGCGCTTCGACGCGGCGGATCAGGTGCCCGGCCGGCGCGTTCGCGACCGAGCCGGCGATGTTCTGGACAAGGGTTTCACATTGCGCGGGAACCCAGTCGCGTTCTTGCATGACCATGTCGATGACCTCCGGTTTCCGTGGCGATTGTCGCAGGAACCGCGTGACGCATCAAAAGAGAATTGCTATTCCTTCGCATAGAAAAACTAAGCCAGGGGTCCCGGGAATGGGCGTCATGCCCCAGCGACCGAAGGGTCCGCACCTCAACGCCATGCGCGCCTTCGAAGCGGCGGCCCGCCATGTCAGCTTCGTCGCAGCCGCAGAGGAGCTTGGCGTGACGCCCGCGGCGATTTCGCAGCACGTCAAGACGCTGGAAGCCTGGGCCGGCGTCGCACTGTTTCGGCGGCATGCGCGCGGTGTCGAACTGACCGAGGCCGGCCGCGAGCTTGTCGGCGACTTCGTGGCAGCCTTCGATGCCGTGGCGACCGCCATGCATCGGTTGCGCAATCTGCGCCCCAAGGCCGAAATCCACATCGCGGCCCTTCCGTCGGTCGCGCAGCTCTGGCTTCCGAGCCGGCTGGCCCGAATTCGCCTGTCCTGGCCGGACCTGAGCTTCTCGGTCACGGCGATGGAGACGCCGCCGAGCCTTGCGCGGGAACTCTTCGACATGTCGATCTTCGTTGCCGAGCCCGATGGAGGGCCGGACGAGATCGTCCTTGCGCCCGATCGGATCGTGCCCGTCTGCGCCCCCGCGCTTGCCCCCGGGATCGAGCGCGCCGGGGGCCTTGATGGGGCGACGCTTCTCCATGACCAGACCTGGAAGGATGACTGGGCGACCTGGGCCAGACTTTCGGGAACGGGGCTTTCGGATGTGGCAAGAGGGCCGAAATACTCGCTCTACAGCCTTGCCGTCGAGGAAGCGAAATCGGGTGCCGGCGTTCTGATGGGGCATGTCTGCCTTGTGGAAGAGGCCTTGGCGACAGGACGGCTCGTGACGGTGCTGGGCGAGCCCGTGGCGACCGGAAAGGCGCTTGTTCTCAGGTTGCCGGACAGGACCACAAGGCGCCGCGAGGTCGAGATGATCGCCGAGGAACTGCGCGACGGCGGTCCCGGACCCCGGCCGGGGCAATCCGGCTAGCGGCCGGGCGTGCCGGTCGACCTCTGGCAATGCGCCGGCGGGCAGGGCTTTGCCGCGGCCTGTCCCGGTGACGCGCCTTGCCGAAAAGCCCCGGGCCGATGGATCGGCCGAGACTGCCATGCGTCACCCGCGTTTCGGGCCGCTCCAGGCGGGCGCCTGGTCCGGGGCGGTCATCATTCGTGTTCGGCGAGGCAGTCGCGGCGGCGCGGCCCGAGCTTTCTACGAGGCTGCCTGCACATTGCGCCGATGCATCCCCGGCGAGATCCCGTATCGCCGCTTGAATGCGCGCGAAAAGCCGGAGGGCGAGTCGTAGCCCACGCGCTCGACGATCTCTTCCAGGGTCAGGTCGGTGTCGGTCAGGAGGTTCCGCGCCACGAGGAGCCGCCATTCGGTCAGATACGCGTTGGGCGGGATCCCCAGGACCTCGCGGAACCGCACCGCGAAGGCGGTCCTTGACATGCCTGCTACCGTGGCCAGTTCGCTCAGGTCCAGATCGGCGCCGGGATTGTCGTGCATGCGCCGGAGCGCGCGCGACAGCCGTGCGTCCCGAAGGCATGCAAGCACGCCCTTCCGCGGCGCCGCCTGAAAGGCCCAGCGCCGCAGAAGCCCGATGAACAGGACCTCTCCAAGTCTGTCGGCAAGAATCGAGCCC
>RFGD01000468.1 GCA_003696705.1 Alphaproteobacteria bacterium
GATTCGGACGGCTGACGCCGGGCCTGGGCGGCACGCGGGACCTTCGACCCGGCGCGCGTTGCCCAAGCGATCCGAAAACCGATCGAGGCGGTCGGCGCCAAGACCGCCGAGATCGAGCCCGCCTCGCTTTCGAAGAAAGGCCCCTGCGAGGGCTTCAACGCCAAGTTCCAGAGTGAGATGGCCGCCGTCGAAATCCTCTGGATCCCGCGGGACGCAGGGTTCCTGATCGAAGGATCGAGGGGGGCCTTCTGCACCGAACGACCGTACCGCACATTGGCATGCCGCCCGCCGGGCCCGGAAGCGGTCTTCACTATGGACCGAAGGCACGGCGCGGCGATTGGCGCGACGCGGTGGTCGTTTTCTTCGCCTCCGCTGGGGCGCCTAACGTCCGCCGTTTCGCCACAAGGGGGCGCTTCTTGCCACCTGTTCCGCCGCTGGCTGCCGATCTCGGGCCGGACCGTACAGGGTCGCGGAGCGAATTTGGAGCTGTTCGGGCGGGACCGCGCGTTGCGGCACTGATGAATTTTTGGGCATCTGCACGAAAATGTGCCGATCTGGTGGCGGATTGCGGATTCCGCGCCGTGCCCATGCCCCCCGCGCATTGCTTTGCCGCGCCGCAGCATTCCGACTGAGGGCGAGGCCTGATGGGCCGTCAGCGAAGGAGAGGGATGTGAAATACGTCATAGCGGCAATCAAGCCCCACAAGCTGGACGAGGTGCGCGAAGCGCTGACCGCGATCGGCGTGCGGGGCATGATGGTAAGCGAAATCAAGGGGTTCGGCACACAGTCGGGCCACACCGAGATTTATAGAGGCGCGGAATACGCAGTGAATTTCGTGCCGAAGATGAAGCTGGAAATCGCCGTCGCGGATGCGCTGGCCGACGACGTGGTCGGCACCATCGCGCAGGTCTCGAGGACGGGCAAGATCGGCGATGGCAAGATTTTTGTGCTGGAGCTGAAAGACGCAATGCGCGTCCGCACAGGCGAAACCGGGGAGGACGCGCTGTGAGCATTTTGCCAATCAAGGGAAAGACGCAGATGAAACGGACCGTATTCGCCGGTCTGGTGGCCTTGGGCGCCGTGACGGGAATGCCCGCGATCGCCCAGGACGTGACACCGGACACGACGCCGCCGATGGAAGAGATCGGCTATATCCTCAACACGTTCATGTTCCTTGTCACCGGCTTTCTGGTGATGTGGATGGGCGCGGGCTTTGCCATGCTCGAAGCAGGTCTTGTGCGCCAGAAGAACGTCACCATGCAGCTGATGAAGAACGTGGCGCTCTTCTCGATCGCGGCGATCCTCTATTACCTGGTCGGCTACAAACTGATGTATCCGGGTGACGGCTGGACCATCCAGAACGTGCTTGGAGCCTTTGGCCCGACAACGCTGGAACCCGTAGGGCTGGCCGACACGCAAACCGATCTGAGCTATGCCTCCGTCGGGTCGGATTTCTTCTTCCAGCTGATGTTCTGCGCCACGACCGCCTCGATCGTATCGGGCGCCTTGGCCGAGCGGATCAAGCTGTGGCCCTTCCTGATCTTCACGGCCGTGCTGACGGGACTGATCTATCCGATCCAGGCATCGTGGAAATGGGGTGGAGGATTCCTGGATGCCAATTTCGGCTTCCTGGACTTTGCCGGTTCGACCGTCGTGCACTCGGTCGGGGGCTGGGCCGCGCTGGCCGGGGTGATCGTGCTGGGACCGCGTCTGGGGAAATACAAGGATGGCAAGATCAATCCCTTCCCTGGGTCCAACCTGGCACTGGCGACGCTGGGCATGTTCATTCTGTGGCTGGGCTGGTTCGGCTTCAATGGCGGGTCGCAGCTCTACATGGATACCGCGGCCAATGTCGCCGACATCAGCCGGATCTTTGCCAACACCAACACGGCTGCCGCGGGTGGCGCGCTGGCTGCGCTGATCGTGACGCAGCTGCGCTATGGCAAGCCTGACCTGACCATGGTGCTGAACGGCGCACTGGCGGGGCTGGTCTCGATCACTGCCGAACCTCTGACGCCGTCGCTGGGCGCGGCGACCTTTATCGGCGCCGTGGGCGGGGTGCTCGTGGTCGTCGCGGTGCCGATGCTGGACAGGCTGCGGATCGACGACGTGGTAGGCGCGATCCCGGTTCACTTGGTCTGCGGCATCTGGGGCACGCTTGCCGTCGTGCTCACCAACCCGGA
>RFGD01000469.1 GCA_003696705.1 Alphaproteobacteria bacterium
AACGGGATCATCCTGCCGATCATCGCCTTCTCGCTGCCGCTGGCGCAGGCCCTGGCCATCATGGGGGTGCCGCAGGGCTTCGTCCTGGCCGTCACCTCGGTCACCGATGCGCCCTGGCTCATCATCCTTCTGATGATCGCCATTCTCATCGCCGCCGGCTGTGTCATGGAGACGACGCCGAACATCGTCATCCTGGCGCCCATCCTGAAGCCGCTTGCCGACGACATCGGCATGAACGAGATCCAGTTCTGCGTCATGATGATCACCGCCCTCGGGGTCGGCTTCATCACGCCGCCCCTGGGGCTCAACCTGTTCGTGGTCTCGGGGCTGACGGGGGAATCGATCCTGAAGATCGCCGCCCGCGCCGTGCCCTTCGTCCTGTTCATGCTGGTCGTGGTGCTTCTGATCGGCTACGTGCCGGCCCTGTCGACCACCCTTCTGCCCGACATCTACAAGTGAGGTTCCGCCCATGGTCCGCGAATATCTGAAACGGGCGCCGCGCACGTCCCGCACGGACGCCGGCGATGTCGAGGCCACCGTCCGCGCCATCCTCGACGACATCGAGGCCGGGGGCGAGGCGAAGGCCCTGGAATACGCCGCCCGCTTCGACCGCTACACCGGCAATGTCGTCCTGACCGCCGACGAGATCGCCGCCGCCGAACGCGCCGTCCCCGAGAAGGTGAAGGCCGACATCCGCTTCGCGCAGGACAACGTGCGCCGGTTCGCCGAGCTGCAGAAATCCTCGCTGCACGACGTCCAGATGGAGGTGGTGCCGGGCCTCGTCGCCGGCCAGAAGGCGATCCCGGTCGACGCCGTCGGCTGCTATGTGCCCGGCGGGCGCTACAGCCATGTCGCCAGCGCCATCATGACGGTCACGACCGCGAAGGTGGCCGGCGTCGAGCACATCACCGCCTGTTCGCCGCCGCGCCCCGACGTCGGCATCGCCCCCGCCATCGTCTATGCCGCGCATCTTGCCGGCGCCGACACGATCCTTGCCATGGGCGGCGTGCAGGGGGTGGCGGCCATGGCCTTCGGGCTGTTCGGCCTGCCGAAGGCGCGCGTCCTCGCCGGCCCCGGCAACCAGTTCGTGGCCGAGGCCAAGCGCATCCTCTACGGCCGCGTCGGCATCGACATGATCGCCGGGCCCACCGACAGCCTGGTGATCGCCGACGCCACCGCCGACCCCGAGATCGTCGCCGCCGACCTCGTCGGCCAGGCCGAGCACGGCTACAACTCGCCGGTCTGGCTTGTCACCGACGACCGCCGCCTGGCCGAGGAGGTGATGGCGCTGGTGCCGCGGCTCATCGACGACCTGCCGCCCGTGAACCGCGACAATGCCGCCGCCGCCTGGGCCGATTACGCCGAGGTGATCCTTTGCGCGGACCGCGAGGAGATGGCCGCGACGGCCGACGACTACGCGCCCGAGCACCTGACCGTCATGGCCGCCGATCTCGACTGGTGGCTGGGGCGGCTCAGGGCCTATGGCTCGCTGTTCCTGGGCGAGGAGACGACCGTCGCCTTCGGCGACAAGGCGTCGGGGCCGAACCACGTGCTGCCGACCTCGGGGGCGGCGGCCTACACGGGGGGCCTCAGCGTCCACAAGTTCATGAAGATCGTCACCTGGCAGCGCGCCACGCGTGAAGGCGCCCGCCCGGTGGCCGAGGCGACGGCCCGCATTTCCCGGCTCGAGGGGATGGAGGGTCACGCCCGCACCGCCGACATCCGCCTGGCCAAGTGGTTCCCGGGCGAGAACTTCGACCTTTCGCCGGGCGACTGAGCGGCCGAGCGGACCGGCGCGCGGCCCGCCCTCCCCCGGGTCCGCGCCGGCCCGCCCCCCCGATCCGGGCCGGCCCGAACCGGTCCG
>RFGD01000470.1 GCA_003696705.1 Alphaproteobacteria bacterium
AAGGGGCTGAAGCTTCTCTGCGCCAACCCCGATATCGTCGTCGATCGGGGTGACAAGCGTGTCTGGTGCGCCGGCGCGCTGGCACGGCTCTACACCGAGATGGGCGGCGAAAGCCTCTACTTCGGCAAGCCCCATCCGCCCATCTACGATCTTGCCCGGCGGCGCCTTCGCCGCGCCGCGGCGATCGACGACGCCGAAATCCTTTGCGTGGGCGACGGCATCAGCACGGACATCGCCGGCGGCATCGCCGAGGGGCTCGACACGATGTTCATCACCGGCGGCCTCGACGCCGAGGCCTTCGGCCCCGACCCCGACCACCCCGACCCCGATCTTCTCGAGGCTTACCTGGCGCGGCATCAGCTGTCGCCGACCTACGCCATCCCGCGGCTTCGGTAACCCGCAAGCAACATTCTTGCGATTTTTGTCGCAGCGAGGTGCAAATCTTGCGCATGCCTGTTGCCTCGCGCGCCGGCGCCCCCTATGCTGCAGCGCAACATGGAGGACCGAGCCATGCTGGACAACATGCCGCGCGGAACGATCTGCATAGAAGATCTCGAGATCGGGATGACCCGCCACCTTCTGAAGGAAGTGACGGACCGCGATATCGAACTGTTCGCCGAGGTCTCGACCGACCGCAACCCGGTGCATCTCGACGATGCCTACGCGCAGGACACGATCTTCGAGGGGCGCATCGCGCACGGCATGCTTACCGCCGGCCTCATCTCGGCCGTGATCGGCGAGCAGCTTCCGGGCCATGGCACGGTCTACCTCGGCCAGACGCTCAAGTTCCTTGCGCCCGTCCGGCCGGGGGACGTGGTCCGCGCCGAGGTCGAGGTCACCAGCATCGACCACGGGCGCCGTCGGGTTGGCCTTGATTGTCGCTGTTCGGTGGGCGATACGGTCGTCCTGAAGGGCGAGGCGCTGGTACTGGCGCCCAGCCGGAAATTCGACTGATCGGCGGGGCACGCCCCGCCACGGCGGGGAAGCCATGCGGATCGTAAAGGACTGGAAGCACCTCGACGCGGACGATCGGGGCGCGGCGGTGGCCCTCGGGAACTTCGACGGCATTCACCTTGGCCACCAGTCCGTCATCGACGCCGCGCGCCGGAAGGCGCACGAGGCGGGCCGGCCCCTTGGCGTCGTCACATTCGAGCCGCACCCGCGCGAATACTTTGCCCCCGATGCACCGCCCTTCCGGCTGATGAACGCCGAGGCGCGGGCCAATCGGCTGGCCCGGATGCGCGTCGACGTCGTCTACGAACTGCCCTTCGGACCCGAGATCGCCGGGATGAGCCCCGAGGCCTTTGCCGAGGAGGTGCTGTCGCGCGGCCTTGGCGTGTCGCATGTCGTCGTGGGCCAGGACTTTCGCTTCGGCAAGGACCGGGCCGGGGACGCCGAGCTTCTTGCCGAAATGGGCGGGCGGCTTGGCTTCGGCGTTACCCGCGCGCCGCTTGTGCAGCTTGAGCCGGGCGAGGTCTCCTCCACGGCCATTCGCAAGGCGCTGGTCGCGGGGCGCCCCCGCGACGCGGCCCGCATGCTTGGCCATTTCCATCGCATCGACGGCGTCGTCGAGCACGGCGAGAAGCGCGGCCGCAAGCTCGGGTTCCCGACGGCAAATCTGCCGCTTCAGGGGCTACTCCTTCCGGCCCTTGGCGTCTACGCCGTCCGGGCGGACGTCCTGTCGGGGCCGCACAAGGGCGGTTACGAGGGTGTCGCGTCAATCGGCACGCGCCCGATGTTCGGCGTTCATGCGCCCAACCTCGAAACCCATCTGTTCGACTTCGACGGTGATCTTTACGGCGAGCACCTTTCGGTGGCGCTGGTCGACTATCTCCGCCCCGAAGCGGTGTTCGACAATGTCGAAGGCCTTGTGCGTCAGATGCGCGAGGATGCCGCCGAGGCGCGGGCGCGCCTGAGGGCCGAGGCATGAGCGACCGACCGACACTGCGCCCGCGTTTCTGGGAACGCCACGCCCTCGACGCACTCACCCCCGCCGAGTGGGAGGCGCTTTGTGACGGCTGCGGCCGGTGCTGCCTGCACAAGCTCGAGGACGCCGACACCCACGAGATTGCCTATACGTGCGTGGCCTGCAAGCTTCTCGATGACGACACCTGCCGCTGCGCCCAATACGACATCCGCAAGGAGATCGTTCCCGACTGCGTCGTCCTGACGCCCGACAACATCGCCGAGATCGCCTACTGGATGCCGGAAACCTGCGCCTACCGCCGACTGCACCAGGGCCGTGGCCTTCCGGCGTGGCACCCGCTCTTGACCGGCGACCCCGACAGCGTCCACCGGGCCGGCATCTCGGTCCGTCACCGCACGGTCCCCGAATTCGAGGTCACCGTCGACGAATACGAGGACTACCTTCTGAAGGACGACGCATGATGTTCCTTGCTTCCGACAACGGCGGCCCGGCGGCCCCCGAGATCCTTGCGGCCGTGCAACGTGCCAACGAAGGCCACAGTCCCGCCTATGGCGCCGATGCGCTGATGGCCGAGGTGACGCGGCTGGTGCGCGAGATCTTCGAGGCGCCGGAGGCCGAGGTGCGCCTTGTCGCCACCGGGACGGCGGCCAATGCCCTCGCCCTCGGGACGCTGACCGAGCCCTGGCAGACGGTCTTCTGTCACCGCGAAGCGCATGTCCAGGAAGACGAATGCGGCGCCCCCGAATTCTACACCGCAGGCGCCAAGCTGACGTTGATCGGGGGCGAGCACGCCCGCATCGACCCCGACGCGCTGGCCCGCGCCATTTCCGAAACGGGCGCCAAGGGCGTCCACGGGGTCCAGCGCGGCCCGGTATCTCTCACCCAGGCGACCGAACTTGGCGCGGTATATTCGCCGGCCGAGCTTGCGCGCATCACCGCACTGGCGCGCGCGGCCGGGCTTCCGGTGCACATGGACGGGGCGCGCTTTGCCAATGCCCTCGTATCGCTTGGAACGACCCCGGCCGAGGCGACATGGCGCGCCGGCGTCGATGTCCTGTGTCTTGGGGGAACGAAGAACGGGCTTCTGGGGGCCGAAGCGGTGATCTTCTTCGACCCCGCCCACGTCGCCGATTTCGACTTCCGGCGCAAGCGCGGCGGTCATCTGTTCTCGAAGCACCGCTATCTTTCGGCCCAGTTCGCGGCCTACCTGACGGACGGGCTTTGGCTCGAACTCGCAACCCGGGCGAACCGCGCCGCGGCCCGACTTGCCGCCGGACTTGCGGGGATCGAGGGCGCGTCCATCCTGCACCCGGTCGAGGCCAACATGGTCTTCGCCGCCCTCCCGCGGCGGATCCATCGGCGGCTGCGCGCGGCCGGCGCCGAATACTATCTCTGGCCGTTCGAACAGTCCCTCGACGGCGACCCCGAGGCACCGCTGACCATGCGCCTTGTCACCGACTGGTCGATGCCGGATGAGGTGATCGATCGCTTCCTCGAGATTGCGGCCGACGCCTGAGCACCTCTTCACGGAACTCGGCAATGGCCGCGGCAACGGCGTCGGGATGGGTGATCGGGGCCATGTGCCCTGCCCCGGCGATCACACTCGCGCGGCTTTCGGGAAGGCGGCGGCACAGGACCGACGCGATGCCGGCGATCTCGGCGCGGCTCTCGGCGCCCGACAGGACGAGCACGGGCAGGCGAAGCCCCTCGAGCCGGCCGGGGGCGCCGATCCCGCCCACGTCCTCCATCAGGGCCGGCTCGGCCGCAGCGACAAGATGCACGCGATCGACCATGTAGCGACGCTGCGCCGCCGGCAACTGCGACCAGGGGGCGCCGCCGCCCCACTTCTCGTAGAAGGCGCGCGTGGCGCCTTCCCGGTCACCCGCCTCGAGCCGGCGACGCAGCGCCATCGCGTCGGCGAGGTGGCGCTGCCAGAGCGCGGGCTCGGCCTCTCGGAGCAGCGAGAATTGCACGGGCTCGATCAGGACGAGGCTTCGGACCAGCTCCGGCCGTTCAAGGGCGAGGCGCAGGCATGCCGTGGCGCCGAAGGAATGCCCGATCAGATCGACGGGTCCCTTTCCGGCCGCCTCTGCCAGGATCTCGACCGCGTCTTCCTGGATGTCGCCGACGACGGCGGGCACGGGCCGCGCGCCATGGCCCGGGAGATCGGGCGCGACAAGGCAGGGACCGTCGGCCGCCTTCTCGATCAGACGCGCGGCGACGGGCTCCCACGCGCCGGCGTGGGCAAGCGAGCAATGCGCAAGCACCGCATCGGGCGCCGCGCCGGCGGGACACGAGCGCCGCACCGCCCCTGCCCGGGCCGCACCGCCTGTCACCCGAGGCGGCCCCCGAGGTAGAGGTCAAGATCCTCGATACGGTCCTGGCCCCAGAACCGCTCGGTGCCGTCGACGACATAGAACGGGCTTCCGAAGACGCCGTTGGCGACCGCCTCCTCGAGATTGGCGGCATAGCGTTCGGCCGCCGACAACAGCCCCGCATCCGCGATGGCCGGGTCGAAACCGGCCTCGGCCAGGGCCTCGCGGATCACCGCATCCGAGGCGATGTCCTTCTCCTCGGCCCAGGAGGCACGAAGGATCGCCTGCACCAGCTTGCCGACATCGCCGCCGCCGGCCTCTTGCGCCGAGATGATCGCATAGGACGAGGGCGCCGGATTCGTCGGCCAGTGCGCCGGTTTCAGGTTGATCGGCATACCGTGCCTGGCGGCCTGGCGGCGCAACTCCTGAAGGCGGTATTCCTGACGGGCCGGATGGCGCTCGGCGGGGGGCGTTCCCCCCGTCCGCGCAAAGAGCGAGACGATGTCGAGCGGCTTGTAGGTCACTGTGGCGCCGTGCTTTTCGGCCACCTCCTCGAACCGGTTGCCGGCAAGATACGTGAACGGGGAAAGCGTCGAGAAATAGTAGTCGATATGCGCCATGCCGAGGGGCCTTTGATTGGGGGGATTGAGCCTTTGCAAGACGGTAGCGCGGTGCTAAGCGGTGTCAACATCGCCGAACACGAGTCACGGAAATGCGCACGACTTCAGAGCCAAAGATCATCTCGGGCAACGCCAACCGCACCCTGGCCCAGGCCATTGCCCGGCGCATGAGCATGCACCGGGGCCGCCCGGTCGACCTTGTCGACGCCCGTATCGAGCGCTTCAACGACCAGGAAATCTTCGTCGAGGTCTACGAGAACGTCCGCGGCGAGGACATGTTCATCGTCCAGCCCACATCGCGGCCGGCCAATGACAACCTGATGGAACTTCTCATCATGACCGACGCGCTGCGCCGGTCTTCGGCCGCCCGCATCACCGCCGTCATTCCGTATTTCGGTTATGCGCGGCAGGACCGGCGTTCACGGGCCCGTACGCCGATCTCTGCGAAGCTGGTCGCGAACCTCATCACCGAAGCCGGAATCGAGCGCGTCCTCACCATGGATCTCCATGCCGCGCAGATCCAGGGCTTCTTCGACATCCCCGTCGACAACCTTTATGCCTCGCCGATCTTCGCGCTGGATGTCCTGAACGCGTTCAAGGGGCGC
>RFGD01000090.1 GCA_003696705.1 Alphaproteobacteria bacterium
TGCGGTCTCATGTCGTTTGGGTCGATGCCTGCGACGGCGACGGGTTTTTTCATGGCGTCGCGGCGGAAGGGTTCGCCGAGTTCCTGGTTGATGAGGGCCTCGATGAGGGTGGTTGTGTTGCTCTCCATCTGCTCGCGGACGGCCGTGGCAAGGGCCTCGGTCAGCTCGTCCATGGTGCGCGCGACCACCCCCTTCAGCCCGCAGGCCCGGGCCATGCCGGCATAGCTCACGTCCTCGTCAAGCTCGGTGCCCACGAAATTGTCGTCATACCAGAGCGTCGAGTTCCGCTTCTCGGCCCCCCACTGGTAGTTGCGGAACACCACCTGCGTGATGGCCGGCCATTCCGGGCGGCCGATGGCCGTCAGCTCGGTGCAGGCGATCCCGAAGGCCCCGTCCCCGGCAAAGCCCACCACCGGCACGTCCGGACAGGCGATCTTCGCCCCCACGATCGCCGGCAACCCGTAGCCACAGGGCCCGAACAGACCCGGCGCCAGGTATTTCCGCCCCTGCTCGAAGCTCGGATAGGCGTTGCCGATGGCACAGTTGTTGCCGATGTCCGACGAGATGATCGCATCGCGCGGCAGCGCCTGCATGATCGCCCGCCAGGCCATCCGCGGGCTCATCCAGTCCGGCTTGGCCGAACGCGCCCGCGCGTTCCAGCTCGTGCCCGGATCGTCCGCCTCGTGGTCCATCGACGACAGCTCCTGCGCCCACCGCGACTTCGTCTGCGCAATCAGGTTGCGCCGTTCCTCGCGCCCCGCATCGCCCGCCGTCGGGGCCAGCCGCTCGAGAAGGGCCCGCGCCACCTTGCCCGCATCGCCGACGATGCCGACATCGACCTTCTTCGTCAGCCCGATGCGGTCGGGATTGATGTCGTTCTGGATGATCCTCGCATCCCGCGGCCAGTAGTCGATCCCGTAGCCCGGCAACGTCGAGAACGGGTTCAGCCGGTTGCCGAGGGCAAGCACCACATCCGCCTTCGAGATCAGCTCCATCGCCGCCTTCGACCCGTTGTAGCCCAGGGGGCCGGCGTGAAGGGGATGCCCGCCGGGGAAGGCGTCATTGTGCTGGTAGCCGCAGCACACCGGCGCGTCCAGCCGCTCGGCCAGCGCCACCGTGTCCCCGATCGCCCCGGCAAGGATCACGCCCGCGCCGTTGAGGATCACCGGAAACTTCGCCTCCGACAACAGCCGCGCGGCCTCGTCGATCGCACGCTCCCCACCCGCCGGGCGCTCGAACATCACCGGCTCGGGAAGCTCGATGTCGATCACCTCCGTCCAGAAGTCCCGCGGCACGTTGATCTGCGCCGGCGCCGACGCGCGCCACGCCTTCTGGATCACCCGGTTCAGCACCTCGGCTATCCGCGACGGGTGGCGCACCTCTTCCTGATAGGCAACCATGTCCTGGAAGACGTGCATCTGCTCGACCTCCTGGAACCCCCCCTGCCCCATCGTCCGGTTCGCCGCCTGCGGCGTCACCAGAAGAAGCGGCGTGTGGTTCCAGTACGCCGTCTTCACCGCCGTCACGAAGTTCGTGATCCCCGGCCCGTTCTGCGCAATCATCATGCTCATCCGCCCGGACGCCCGCGTATACCCGTCCGCCATGAACCCGCCGGACCCCTCGTGCGCGCAATCCCAGAACCGGATCCCAGCCTTCGGAAAAAGATCCGAAATCGGCATGAACGCAGATCCGATGATCCCGAACGCATCCGTGATCCCGTGCCGCTGAAGCACCTTCACGAACGCTTCCTCCGTCGTCATCCGCATGGCCCAAGCCCTCCTTCCCTGAATACCCGGAACCCCGGAACCGACAAACCTCTAGACCCCTTCACCGCCACCAATACAGGGCCAGTCACCCAACCCCGACAAGTCCAGAAGAACCCA
>RFGD01000471.1 GCA_003696705.1 Alphaproteobacteria bacterium
AAGGCCGGGGACGGGATGACTATGACCTTGTCGTGGTTGGCGCGGGCTCGGCCGGGTTTTCGGCGGCGATCACGGCGGCCGAGGCCGGCCGGCGCGTGGCGCTGGTCGGATACGGCACCATCGGGGGCACTTGCGTCAACGTCGGTTGCGTGCCCTCCAAGGCGCTGATCCGCGCGGCCGAGGCCGTGCATGGCGGCAAGGCCGCGGCGCGCTTTCCGGGGATCGGATCGTGCACCCACGCGGTCGACTGGGCGGCCCTTGTCGTCGGAACGAAGGCGCTGGTCGAGGAGATGCGGGCCAGGAAATACACCGATCTCTTGCCGGAATACGAAGGGATCGACTATTTCGAGGACGGGCCGGCGCGGCTCGCGCCCGACGGGGTCGCGCTTGGCGATCGCCGGATCCGGGCGGACCGCGTGATCGTCGCGACGGGCTCGCGCCCCGCGATGCCCGACATCGAGGGGATCGAGGACGTCGACGTGCTCGATTCCACAGGGCTTCTCTTCCTGCCCGAAAGGCCGGAAAGCCTGATCGTCGTGGGCGGCGGCTACATCGGCTGCGAACTGGCGCAGATGGCCTCGAGACTGGGGGCACGGGTGACGCTCGTGACGCGCTCGCGGCTCTTGCCGGCGGCCGAGCCCGAGGTTTCGGCCGCCCTTGCCGAGGCCCTGGCGGCCGAGGGCATTGCCGTCGAGACCGGCCTTTCCTACCGCCGGGTGGAGCGGGGCCCGAAGGGGGTTTCGCTTGTCATCGCGCGCGATGGCCGGCCCGTCACGCTACGCGCCGAGCGGCTTGTCGCGGCGACGGGGCGCGTTGCCAACACCGCAGGACTGGGGCTTGCGGAACTCGGGATCGAGACCGACGCGCAAGGGGCGATCCGGGTCGGCCCGGACATGGCCACGACGCGGCCGGGGGTCTATGCCGCGGGCGACGTCACGGACCGGGACCGCTTCGTCTACATGGCGGCCTACGGGGCCAGGGTCGCGGCCACGAATGCGCTGGGGCTCGGGTCCATGCGCTATGACAATTCGGCCATGCCCTGGGTCGTCTTCACCGATCCCCAGGTTGCGGGCGTGGGACTGACCGAGGCCGAGGCGCGCGCCGCCGGGCACGACGTCAGGACAAGCGTCCTGCCGCTCGAAAACGTGCCGCGCGCCATTGCGGCCCGCGACACGCGCGGGCTCGTGAAGCTGGTGAAGGACGCCGCAACCGACCGGCTTCTGGGCGGCCAGATCGTCGCGCACGAGGGCGCCGACGCCATCCAGACCCTGGCCGTGGCGATAGGTGGCGGGATGACGGCGCGCGCGCTGGGCGAGATGATCTTTCCCTACCTCACGACCGTCGAGGGGCTGAAGCTTGCCGCGCAGACATTCGACAAGGATGTCTCGAAGCTGAGCTGCTGTGCGGGGTAGGGGAGAAGCCTGGTAGGCCCGGAGGGACTCGAACCCCCAACCAAAGCGTTATGAGCGCTCTGCTCTGACCAATTGAGCTACGGGCCCCGCGCCGAGTGCCTATCAGATATGGGTTCGGCGTCAAGCGCCCGACAAGGGCGCGCCGATGTTGCGAGGCGCCGGCCGATGGTCTATCCGTCGCCGCGGGCGACGGCATGCCCGGCGGAGGCACGGAATGGGCGAAAGCGGAAACGGCAACGAAGAACGGCTGACCTATCGCGACGCGGGGGTCGACATCGATGCGGGCAACGCCCTGGTCGAGGCGATCAAACCCGCCGCGGCCCGAACCCGGCGACCCGGCGTCGTCGAAGGGCTGGGCGGTTTCGGTGCGCTCTTCGATCTGGCGGCGGCGGGCTATCGGGACCCCATTCTGGTGGCGGCGACCGACGGCGTCGGGACCAAGCTGCGGATCGCGATCGACACGGGCATCCTTGGGACGATCGGCATCGATCTTGTCGCCATGTGCGTGAACGATCTGGTGTGCCAGGGGGCCGAGCCGCTCTTGTTCCTCGACTATTTCGCCACGGGCCGGCTGGACGTGGATCGGGCCGCCCGCATCGTCGAGGGCATCGCCGAAGGGTGCCGGCGGTCGGGCGCGGCCCTCATCGGCGGCGAAACGGCCGAGATGCCGGGCATGTACGAAGGCGACGATTTCGACCTTGCCGGCTTTGCCGTCGGCGCGCTCGAGCGCGGGTCGGCCCTGCCCGCGGGTGTGGCCGAGGGGGACGTGCTTCTCGGCCTTGCCTCGGACGGGGTTCACTCGAACGGCTATTCGCTGGTCCGAAAGGTGGTCGAGCGGGCGGGCCTCGGCTGGACCGATCCGGCTCCGTTTGCCGCGGGCGAAACCGTGGCCGAGGCGTTGCTGGCGCCGACGCGCCTTTACGTCCGCCCGCTTCTCGGCACCATGCGCGCGGTCGACGGGGCGGTGCATGCACTGGCGCATATCACCGGCGGCGGCCTGACCGAGAACCTGCCGCGCGTCCTGCCGAAGGGCCTTGGCGCCGATATCGACCTTGACGC
>RFGD01000472.1 GCA_003696705.1 Alphaproteobacteria bacterium
CAGAATCACCCAGAGATTACTGAAACGCCCGAATTGGCGAACTAGTTCTTGATAATGTTTGGTAGCACCCCCCAGAATCACCCAGAGATTACTGAAACCATACGCATGTCGCGCAGTCTTTTATCAGGAGCAACGTAGCACCCCCCAGAATCACCCAGAGATTACTGAAACTCTTGTGACACATTTGTATATTCCCAATCAATATCGTGTAGCACCCCCCAGAATCACCCAGAGATTACTGAAACCCATCCGCCATATGGCGTTATCTGCGTATCTAAAATTGTAGCACCCCCCAGAATCACCCAGAGATTACTGAAACACATATAAATCACCATTTGGTGCAAAAGCAAGCGGTAGCACCCCCCAGAATCACCCAGAGATTACTGAAACGGTCAACCGCGTATATGTCGCTGATTGAGGCGGAGAGTAGCACCCCCCAGAATCACCCAGAGATTACTGAAACTTTCTTTTCGCCCCGGTTATACCAGTACACCACACCGGTAGCACCCCCCAGAATCACCCAGAGATTACTGAAACATCCCGTTTACCTGTCAAGCGGCGAGCAATTCAGCGTAGCACCCCCCAGAATCACCCAGAGATTACTGAAACATATGACCGTTGTCGGGGATTGGGGCATGGATGAATGTAGCACCCCCCAGAATCACCCAGAGATTACTGAAACGGTTCGGTCTGCTTGTTGAGGATTAGCGGCGCAGTGTGTAGCACCCCCCAGAATCACCCAGAGATTACTGAAACAAATCCGGTTGCAAAAAGAGCGGATGTTGGCACAAATGTAGCACCCCCCAGAATCACCCAGAGATTACTGAAACGTTTGGCGGGTACGCGGATGTCGGCATCTGGCTGTCGTAGCACCCCCCAGAATCACCCAGAGATTACTGAAACTCATGAGTTTGGATGACACCATCATTTGCCAGCTTTTTGTAGCACCCCCCAGAATCACCCAGAGATTACTGAAACCGTAAAATTCTAAATCATCAACCCACAGTGTATAAGTAGCACCCCCCAGAATCACCCAGAGATTACTGAAACTAGTGGAGTAGTGGAGTGGACAAATGTGGCGATGTGTAGCACCC
>RFGD01000473.1 GCA_003696705.1 Alphaproteobacteria bacterium
ATGACTACAACTCTCCAACAGCGTGAAAACGCATCCGCTTGGGAACAGTTTTGTCAGTGGATCACCAGCACCAACAACCGCATCTATGTAGGTTGGTTCGGTGTCTTAATGATTCCCTGCCTCCTAGCTGCAACCGTATGTTTCTTAATCGCCTTCGTCGCAGCACCCCCTGTAGACATCGACGGCATCCGCGAGCCTGTAGCAGGTTCCTTACTCTACGGTAACAACATCATCTCTGGTGCTGTAGTACCATCATCTAACGCAATTGGTCTTCACTTCTACCCCATCTGGGAAGCAGCTTCCTTAGATGAGTGGTTATACAACGGTGGACCTTACCAGTTAGTAATCTTCCACTTTTTAATCGGTGTATTTGCATACCTCGGTCGTCAGTGGGAATTATCCTTCCGTTTAGGAATGCGTCCTTGGATATGTGTAGCATACTCTGCACCTGTATCAGCAGCAACAGCAGTATTCCTCATCTATCCTCTAGGACAAGGTTCTTTCTCTGACGGAATGCCCTTAGGCATCAGTGGAACCTTCAACTTCATGTTAGTGTTCCAAGCAGAGCATAACATCTTAATGCACCCCTTCCACATGTTAGGTGTAGCTGGTGTATTCGGTGGTTCCTTATTCTCCGCTATGCACGGTTCTTTGGTAACTTCCTCCTTAGTACGTGAAACAACTGAAACCGAGTCACAGAACTACGGTTACAAATTCGGACAAGAAGAAGAAACTTACAACATCGTTGCAGCTCATGGCTACTTCGGTCGTCTCATCTTCCAATATGCTTCCTTCAACAACAGCCGTTCCTTGCACTTCTTCTTAGGTGCATGGCCAGTAATTGGTATCTGGTTCACTGCAATGGGGATTTCCACCATGGCATTCAACCTCAACGGCTTCAACTTCAACCAGTCAATTCTTGACTCTGAAGGACACGTTGTCAACACTTGGGCAGATATCTTAAACCGCGCTAACTTAGGTTTTGAAGTAATGCACGAGCGCAATGCTCACAACTTCCCCTTAGACTTAGCTGCTGGTGAGTCCGCTCCTGTAGCGTTAACTGCTCCTGCTATTAACGGCTAATTCTGAGTTGTTAATTCAGCATTAAGGCACTCTCTATTTTAGGGGGTGCTTTTTTGTTG
>RFGD01000474.1 GCA_003696705.1 Alphaproteobacteria bacterium
GGAGCAGTAACATCACGTACCAGCACCTGAGACATGCACTGATCGCTGTTGCTATTGTCATCGGTCACAGTGAGGATTACCATGTTGTAACCAATGTCATCACAATCAAAATCAGTGACATTGAGCGACATTGTCAAATTCTCATCGCAGTTGTCGGAGCTGTTGTTGTTGATGTCAGCCGTGGTAATGCTCGCATTACCGGTTGCATCCAGATCAACAACGATGGTCTTGCATTCTGCATCAGGATTGACATTGTCATCAACGACTATAACTTGACAAACCTCTCTTCCACATCCATAAGTTTGTCCTGTGCAAGCTCCCACATCAACAAAGTCTTCATGCATACAGATGGTGGCTGTACCCCATCCAGTAATCGTAGCAGCGCCAGTATTGAAATCAATTGTTACCACTGATGGATCACTGGAGGTGTAAGTCCTGTTTGGTGTGCCACTCAAATAAGGGGGACTGGTAACATAGTCGGCTGCATTGAATGTATAGACAGGATCACCATCTCCTCCATCGTAACAAAACTCTTCAGGAAGGTCAATGCTAGGTTGTGGTTCTTCACCGATGGTAATTGAGAACTGCTGAGTAGCATAACAATTAGGAAGTGAAGCATTACCCACAGCGTATTCAACAATGTAACATCCAGGCTCAGTGTAATACAAGGTATTACCTTGAACTGCACCAGCTGGTGTTGCTGAGTAGGCAGCAGTTGGAGCGCTAACGAGACTCCAGGTTCCACCAGTAGTTGTGCCTGCGCAGAACAAGCCTTCCAAATCGTACGTGTGAAGCTTGTACTCTGTAATGATATTATAAGCAGGAACTGGGTTTGGAGCACCATTGTTTCCACTGCTTGGGAATGGACCATAGTTCTGCTGGGTGCCCAACATCTGGGCTCCACAGGCTATGGAAATACCAGTTCCACAAGAAACATCAATCACAGGTACATCGTGCACGATGATATCCTGGCAGTAGGTCTGTGCACAATCGGGATCACCCGTGGTGACACAGATGGTGTA
>RFGD01000013.1 GCA_003696705.1 Alphaproteobacteria bacterium
ACCCGGGCCGAGGACAGGAGCATGGCCGGAAAGTCCGACAGCCGCAGCGTGCCGATCACGAAGCCGATGGCGATGGTGACGACGACGGCGGTGGCCCCGGCCTCGGTCGGGGTCAGCCGGCCCGAGAAGATGCCGTAGAAGATGATGGCCGGCACGATGAAGGCATACCACCCCGACCGCAGCGTCTCCCAGAGGCGCGCCGCCCATTCGCCGAAGCTGACGGCGCCGCCGCCCTCGTAGCCGTGAAGCCGGTTCATCACGATGTTCGTCACGAGGATCGAGACGAGGATGAGGATCCCCGGGATGAGCGCCGCCTGAAACAGCGTCGAGGCCGAGATGCCGAGGACGAGGCCGATGATGATATAGGCGATCGACGGCGGGATGAGGATGCCCGTGCAGGCCCCCGACGCCACCAGCGCGCAGGCATAGGCGCGCGGATAGCCCGCCTCGACCAGCCGGTCGATGGTCATCCGCCCGACCGCCGCCGCCCCCGCCGCGTCCGAGCCCGAGATGGCCGCGAACATGCCGCAGACAAGGACCGTGGCCGAGCCGAAGCCGCCCCGCGTCCAGGCGGTCAGCGCCTCGGCCACGTCCAGGAACTTGCGGCTGAGCCCCGTGCGCACCAGGACGTCGCCCGTCAGGATGAAGAGCGGCACGGCCGTGAGCGCGAAGGCGTCGATGCCGTCGAAAAGGCTTTCCCCGACAAGGCTGAGCGGCAGATCCCCCGACAGGACCAGCATCGAGATCGAGGCCACCCCGATCGCGGCCCAGACGGGCACCGCCAGCGCGCAGAGAAGGACGAAAAGGGCGACCGGCAGGTAGAAGGCGAGCCCGAGCTCGACCGTCTGCGCCTGAAGCGTGTTCCAGAGCATCGGCCCGCCCCCTCAGTCGAAGAGCCTGTCGCCTTCGTAGACGGGCACGCCGTCGCGAAGGCTTCGAAGGTCGCGCAGGAAGGACTGCACGAGGCGCAGGATCATGAGCGAGAAGCCGATGGGCACGGCGGCAAGAAACCACACCATCGACACGCGAAGCCCATGGCTGACCGAGCCGAAGCGCGCCGAGACGAGGACGTTCTGAAACGACCAGTAGAGCGCCACGACGGCCACCGCGAACATCACGAGATCGCCGAAGATGTAGAGCGCCGCCTTCGCCCGGGGCCCGAGGTAGTGCATGACGACGTCGATGCGGATGTGGGCGCGTTCGCGCACCGCCGCGGCCGCCCCGATCCAGGCGAGGTAGATGAAGGCATAGCGCACGATCTCTTCGCCCCAGATCGAGGAATAGGCGAAGATCTCGCGCCGCAGGACCTCGATGGCCATGGTCGCGACGAGCATGACGTAGAAGACGAGAAGCGCCCAGCGTTCGGCGTTCGCGTCAAGGACCTTGAGAATGCGGCGCATGAAGCCTCCTTCTGATCGCCTTCGGGGCGCGCCCGGGGGCAGGGCCCGGGGGCAGGGCAGGGACCGGGGCGCGCGGGGCCGGACGGGACCGGATCGGGGGGGGCGGCCCCTCGGCCTTCGGGGTGGCGGCCCCGTCGCGCCCCGTCGCACCCGGTCGCACCCGGCCGGCGGTCAGTGCCGCCGGCCGGGGTCGCGGCGCCGGGCTCAGGCGTCGTGGACGTAGTAGCGGCTTGGCGTCTCGACCGCCTCCTCGAGCCGGGCGAAGGCCTCCATCGAGCCGGCCAGTTCGACCTTGAACGGGTCCCATTCGGGCCGCTGATAGCCGCCGGCGGCCTTCCACTGGGCCAGCTGGTCGTCGGTCAGCGAGTGGAACTGGACGCCGGCCTTGCGCAGCTCGGCCATGGCGAAGGTCCGCGCCGAGGGCACCTTGGCAAGGTTCTGGTGGAAGGTCATCTCGGAGGCCCACATGATGCCGTCCTGCACCTCGGGCGGCAGGCTGTTGAACCATTCGAGGTTGCACGAATAGACCTGGCTGTCGGGCACCGCCCGGGTGAAGGTCACATGGCTCAGGATGTCCTTGAAGCCGAAGACGTAGAGCGCCCCGACCGAGGGGTCGAGCGCATCGGCCACGCCCTGCTTGATGGCGGCCGGGGTCTCTCCCCAGGCGACGGGGGTCGGGTTGGCGCCGACCATGCGGTAATACTGTTGCAGCATCTTCGAGCCGGGGACGCGGAACTTCACCCCCTTGAGGTCCGAGGGCAGGATCACCGGCTTGCCGCCCTTGCGCACGGCGACGACGCGCGGGTCGATGACGACGTAGAACAGCGCCTTGAAGCCCGAGGCCTCGATCTTCGGGTGCACCTCTTCCTTCCAGGCCTTCGAGGTCACGAGGTTCACGAAGCGCTGATTGGCGCCGCAGAAGTAGGGCAGGTTGATGAGGTCCACCGCCGAGGCGAAGGGCGCGAAGTTCGACAGCGAATGCTGCGCCGCCTGGATGGTGCCCGCCTGGACCTTCTGCGCCAGCGCCCCGCCGGCGCCAAGCTGGCCGCCGGGCGCAAGCTTCACGTAGACCCGGCCGTTGGTCGCGTTCTGGATGTTCTCCTTCAGGTCGAGCTGCATGATCGGATAGCTGCGCGAGGCGCCGAGGACATAGGCCGTGGCGATGGTCATCGTGTAATCGGCCGCCTTCTCGCGCTCGCGCTCCTCGCGGGCGGTCTGGGCGACGGCCTTGTCGGACCAGAGGACGCCGGCCGCCCCGGCGACCAGCGCCGCGGTGAAGCCGCCGGCCCCGGCAAGCCTGAGGAAATTCCGCCGCTCGCGCGAGGCGAGCTCGGTCTCGGGGTCATGGGTGTCGGTCAATTGTCTTCCTCCCTGGATTCGGCCGCGCCGTCGGGGCCCGTTGCCGGTGCGCCCGACGCGTCCGGTGCGCCCGGCGCGGCCGCGTTGCGCGCCGTCTCGCGCGCTTCTCGTTGAAGAATGGCCACCACGAAGGCGATCGTCGCGGCCCATAGCACCAGCATCTCCTGCACGTCGGTCAGGAACGGCCGGTAGCCCGCCGAGCCGAGCACGACATTGGCCGTGAAGACGGCCAGGAACAGACCGGCGACAAGAAGTGCCATGCGCCCCCTCCGGATTGCGTGCCTGCGGCGGACGGGGCGAGTGTAAGCGCTTGCACGGCCATCGGGCAAGCGATTCGTGCAAGCGCTTGCATGGGGCTTGGCTTTGCCGGGACCCGGTGAAAGGATTGGTGTCGGTGTCGGCCGGGAGGCGGATATGGAAGAAGACGGCAAGGGGCAGGCGGCGGACCGCGGCGAGGGCGCGCCGACGCTCGAGGACGTGGCGCGGCGCGCCGGCGTCTCGACGGCGACGGTCAGCCGCGCCCTCAACACGCCCGAGCGCGTCGCGCCCCCGACCCGAGAGAAGGTCGACGCCGCCGTGCGCGCGCTGGGATACGTGCCGAATTTCGGCGCCCGGGCCATGGCGGCGCGGCGCACGAACACGATCGGCGCCATCATCCCGACGATGGAAAACGCCATCTTCGCGCGCGGCATCCAGGCCTTTCAGGAAGCCCTTCAGGCCGAGGGCTACACGCTTCTGGTGGCGTCGTCGCTTTACGATCCCGCGGTCGAGGAGGCCGAGGTGCGCGCCCTGGTCGCCCGCGGCGCCGAGGGGCTTCTGCTCATCGGTCACGACCGCGACCCGGCCATCACCCGCTTTCTGGCCGCGCGCGGCATTCCGGCGGTCGTCACCTGGACCTGGCAGGCCGACGGGCCGGTGCCCTCGGTCGGTTTCGACAACCGCGCCACGATGCAGGAAATGGCCGGCCAGGTCATCGCCATGGGGCATCGGCGGCTGGCGGCCATCTCGGCGCCGACGGCGGCCAACGACCGCGCCCGCGCCCGGGTCGAGGGCATCCGCGCGGCCATGGCGGCGGCGGGGCTGGACCCGGCCGCGCTCGACGTCGTCGAGACGCCCTATGGCATCGACACGGGCGCGGCCGCCTTCGCCCGGCTGATGAGCCGCCAGCACCCGCCGACCGCCGTCATCTGCGGCAACGACGTCCTGGCCGCCGGGGCGCTGCGCGCCGCCCACGAGATGGGGATCGACGTGCCGGGCCGGGTCTCGGTCACCGGCTTCGACGACATCGACCTGGCCGAGGTGGTGCGCCCCGCGCTGACCACCGTCCACGTCCCCCACCGCAAGATGGGCCGGGCCGCGGCGGCGGCCTTGGTGGCGATGATCCGGGGCGGCCCCACGCCGGCCTCGACGCGGCTGGTGGCCGAGATCCGGCTGCGCGCCTCGCTGGCGCCGCCGCCCGCGGACGCGCCGCCGGGCTGAGGGCGCGCCGCCCGCCGGAAGGGTGCGCGGTGGAAGGGGCCGGCCGGAAGGGGCCGGCCGGAAGGGTGCAGGGCGGTGCGGCCCCTAGGGCGCGGCGGCCCCGCCGGTGCCCCCTTGGGCGGGGGAAGCGGCCGGCCGGCAGAGCGCCTGCCAGAGCCGCTCGGCCGCCGGCCCGTGGTCGAGGGCCAGCCGCAGCGCGACGATGGAAAGCCGCGTCGCCGGCAGGACGTCCGACAGATCGACAAGCGTGCCGTCGTCGAGATCGGCGCGGGCGACGCCGGCCGGCAGCCAGGCAATGCCGATGCCGCGCCGGGCAAAGCCCTGGCCGGCAAGCGTCAGGGCGGTCTCGACCCGCGGCAGCAGGCGAAGGCCGGGGCCAAGGCGGGGCTGGATCTCGGCGGCGACGACGCGGCCGAGGAAGGCGTCGGCGGGGTAGGCGATGACCGGAAGCTCGGCCGCGGCGGGCACGCGGGCCGCCAGGGCGGGCGTCGCCACGGGCACCAGCCGTTCGGTGCCAAGCGCGGCGCGTTCGAGGAAGGCGCCGGGGTCGGCGGCGGCCTCGGCCATGGTCTGATAGCCGATCATGACATCGGCCTGACGGGTCATGAGAAGGGCAAGGCAGTCCTCTCGGTTGGCGGTGCGCAGGCGGAGCCCCGGCCCCTCGGCGCCAAGCTCGGCGGCGACGAGCCCCGGCACGAGTGTCGCCGTCATCGCGTGCTGGCTGGCGATGACGAGCCGCCCGTGGCGGGCCCGCCCGGCGCGGCGAAGCTCGGCCGTCATCTCGGCCAGCGCGGCGGCGGCCTGGCGGAATTCCTCGGCGCGGGCGGCGATGGCCGGGTGCACGACGACGGGCTTGCGGCTGCGGTCGAAAAGCTCGACGCCAAGGCGCGCCTCGATGGCGCGAAGCCGCCGCGAGAAGGCCGGCTGCGTCACCGCCCGCCGCTCGGCCGCGGCGCGGATCGAGCCGGTGTCGATGACCGCCAGGATGTCCTCGAGCCATTCGAGCCGCACGGGCCGCCCCCTTGCCGTTGCCCCCTCGCCCCCGCCGGCGGCGGGGGATCATGCCGTTTCTGCATGTTATTTCCGAGAATCGGCATTTGCGCAATTTTCCGGGGGCGCTAAGCTGCCGTTTCGGTAGTATCAACGAGGTTGCGCCCCATGCTTCTTTCCCGTTTCCCCCGTGTCCGCCTTGGCCACCTGCCGACGCCGCTCGAGCCGATGCCGCGCCTGTCCGAGGCGCTTGGCGGCCCCGAGATCTGGATCAAGCGCGACGACTGCACCGGCCTCGCGACCGGCGGCAACAAGACGCGCAAGCTCGAATTCCTGATGGCCGAAGCCCTGGCCGAGGGCGCCGACATGGTCATGACCCAGGGCGCCATCCAGTCGAACCACGCCCGCCAGACGGCGGCGGCGGCGGCGAAACTGGGGCTCGACTGTCACCTTCTGCTCGAGGACCGCACGGGCAGCCACGACGAGAACTACAACCGCAACGGCAACGTGCTTCTGGACCATCTGTTCGGCGCCACCACCGAGCGCCGCGGCCCCGGCCTTGACATGAACGCCGAGATGGAAGCCGTGGCCGAGCGGTTCCGCGCCGAGGGGCGCAAGGTCTACACGATCCCGGGCGGCGGGTCGAACCCGACCGGTGCGCTTGGCTATGTCAACTGCGCCTTCGAGCTGGTCGGCCAGGCCAACGACCGGGGCCTTGTCATCGACCACATCGTGCATGCCACGGGCTCGGCCGGGACGCAGGCGGGGCTGGTCACGGGGCTTCGGGCCATCAACGCCGACATCCCGCTTCTTGGCATCGGCGTGCGGGCGCCGAAGCCGAAGCAGGAAGAGAACGTCTACAACCTTGCCGTGGCGACGGCCGAGAAGCTGGGCTGTCCGGGCGTCGTCGCGCGCGAGGATGTCGTCGCCAACACCGACTATGTCGGCGAGGGATACGGCATCCCGACGCCGGGCTGTCTCGAGGCCATCGCCATGTTCGCCGAGCTCGAGGGCATCCTTCTGGACCCGGTCTATTCGGGCAAGGGCGCGGCGGGGCTGATCGACCTCGTCCGCAAGGGCCATTTCGCCAGCGACGCGCGCATCGTCTTCATCCACACCGGCGGGGCGGCGGCGCTCTTCGGCTATCTCTCGGCGCTCGAGGGGATCGGCCGGGGCGGCGACGTGCCCGTGGCCGCCGAATAGCGGGGCAGGGGGCCGGCCAGCCATGACGTCTTCCCGCTTCGAGGGGGATTTCACCCTGCAGGAGCCCTTGCCGCCCGAGGCCATCGCGGCGGCGGTCGAGGTCATGCGCTCGGGCCGGCTTCACCGCTACAACACCGCCCCCGGCGAGATGTCCGAGGCCGCGCGCCTCGAACGCGAGTTCGCCGACTGGCAGGGGGCGCGATACTGCCTGGCCACGGGCTCGGGCGGGCAGGCGCTTCAGATCGCGCTGCGCGCCGCGGGCGTGGGCCCGGCCGAGCCGGTCCTGACCAACGCCTTCACCCTGGCGCCGGTGCCGGGCGCAATCCATGCCGTCGGCGCCGTCCCGGTCCTGGTCGAGATCACCGACGCCCTGGTCATCGACCTCGACGATCTGGCCGCCAAGGCGGCGCGGTCGGGGGCGCGGGTCCTTCTTCTGTCCCTGATGCGCGGCCATCTGCCCGACATGGACAGGCTCATGGACCTGGCCGGGCGGCTGGGCCTTCGGGTGATCGAGGACTGCGCCCACACGATGGGCGCCACCTGGGCGGGCCGGAAGAGCGGCAGCTTCGGGCTGGCGGGCTGTTTCTCGACCCAGACCTACAAGCATCTGAACTCGGGCGAGGGCGGGCTTCTTGTCACCGACGACGCCGAGCTGGCGGCGCGCGCCGTCATCCTGTCGGGCTCTTACATGATGTATGACCGCCACGGCGCGGCCCCGCCGCCCGAGGCCTTCGCCGCGGCCCGGACCGAGATGCCGAACACCTCGGCACGGATGGACAATCTGCGCGCCGCCGTCCTGCGGCCGCAGCTTCGGCGGCTGGACGCGAACATCGCACGCTGGAACGCGCGCCACGCCCGCGTCGTGGCCGAGCTGCGCCGGGTCAATGCCATCACCTTGCCGATGACGCCGCCGGCGGCGCAGCCGGTCGGCAGTTCCGTCCAGTTCCGCCTGCCCGGCATCGGCCCCGAGGCGGCGCGGCGCTTTCTCGAACGCACCGCGGCGCGGGGGGTGACGCTGGCCTGGTTCGGCGTGCCGGCGCCCGAGGGATTCACCTCGACCCACCGGAACTGGGGCCATGTGCCGGCGCAGGCGCTGCCGCGCACCGACGCGATCCTGGCGACGCTGTTCGACATGCGCCTGCCGCTCAGCTTCTCGGAGGAGGACTGCACGCTGATCGGGCGCATCATCGCCGAGGAGGCCGCCGCCGTCGCCGGCAGCGGGGCGCCGGCGTGACCCGGGTGCCGCCGCGCCGGCTGGGCATCCTGGGCGGCATGGGCCCCGAGGCGACGGTCCTGATGATGCAGAAGCTGATCGACCGCGTGCCGGCGACGGACGACCGCGACCACATCCCGCTTCTGGTGGACATGAACACCCAGGTGCCCTCGCGCATCGCCTGGCTGATCGAGGGCCGGGGCGAGGATCCGGGGCCGGTGCTGGTGGCCATGGCGCGCCGGCTCGAGGCCATGGGGGCCGAGGCGCTGGCCATGCCCTGCAACACGGCCCATCACTGGGCGCCCGACATCCGGGCGGCGGTGGGGGTGCCGTTCCTTGACATGCTGGCGCTGTCGGCGCGGGCGGCGCGGGCGCGCGCCGGCGCGGGCGGGGTGGTCGGCATCCTTGCCTCGCCGGCGGTGCGGCGGACGGGCGACTTTGCCCGCGCCCTCGAAGCCGAGGGGCTTCGCCCCGCCTGGCCCGACGACGAGGACGCGCTTCTGGCCGCCATCCGCGCCATCAAGCGCCACGGTCCCGACGCGGCGGCGCGGGCCGCGCTCGGGGCGGCCTCGGCATCGGTCATGGGGCAGGGGGCGCGGGTGCAGCTCGTGGCCTGCACGGAGCTTTCGCTCATCGCCGATGCGGCCGATCCCGGGGCCGAGGTCATGGACACGCTCGACATCCTGGTCGATGCCGCGGTCCGCTTCGCGCTTGGCGGGGACGAGGGCGACGGGGCCGACGGGGCCGGCTGAGCGGGCCTGCGGCGCGCCTCAGCCCTTCGCGGCGCGGTCCTCGTCCGTCGCGTCGGGGCCGAAAAGCGCGTGCCGGCGCCGTTCGTGGAAATGCGACGGCCAGCCCTTCGGCCGGCGCGCATACATCTCGGCCACAAGATCGGCCAGAAGCTCGAGCCGGCGGCGCTCGTCGGGGGAAAAGAGCGCCTCGGGGGCGAGCGGCACGGGCGCGTCCACCGCGCTCGCCACGGCCTCGTCGAGGGCGCGCTGCAAGAGCGGCCGGCCGCCGAAGAAGTCGCGGTCCATGGCGGCGGCGTCTTCGGCATGGTCGGCGGCCACGCGCTCGGCCAGCGCCCGGTGAAGGCGAAGCCGCGTGCCCGGCGTCGCCGCGGGCCGGGCCGCGGCCAGGCGCGCAAAGGTCCAGCCAAGCCCGTGCCGGCCCCATTTTCCGTAGGACCGAAGCCGTTTCTGGACCATGGAAAGGACCGCCAGATCCTCGGCCGAGAGGGCGCTGTTGTCCTTGGTCGGGCCGGTCACGGCAAGGTTGCGGTCGCCAAGGGCCGTGGCCAGGAAGTCATGGACGACGCAGCCCCGCCAGAGCTCTTCGCGGATCATCGGCCGCAGCGTGAAGGCCGGCCCGAAGAGCGCCCGAAGCCGCGAAAAGCGGGGGTGGTAGATGAAGCGCC
>RFGD01000091.1 GCA_003696705.1 Alphaproteobacteria bacterium
CCGGTCTGCTCGCGGATGCGTGCGATGAGCTGCAGGGCGAGCAGGGAGTGGCCGCCGAGGGCGAAGAAGTCGTCGTCGGCGCCGATCGTCTCCCGGCCCAGCAGTTCGGCGCACAGCCCGGCGATCTGCCGCTCCAGCTCGCCCGCCGGCAGCCGCCGCCCCGCGGCACCCCAGCGCGGCGCCGGCAACGCATCCCGGTCCAGCTTGCCGTTCGCCCGCCGCGGCAGCCGCGCCAGGCGCAGCCAGGCCACCGGCACCGCCCAGTCCGCCAGCCACCCCCGGCAGTGCGCCCGCAGTTCGGCCGGATCCAGCTCCGCCGCCGCCTCATAATACCCCGCCAGCCGCAGCACCCCGTCCGGCCCCGGCCACACCGCCGCCGCCGCCGCGCGCACCGCCGCATGCCGCTCCAGCACCGCCGCCACCTCGTCCAGCTCCAGCCGCCGGCCACCCAGCTGCACCTGAGCGTCCCGCCGGCCCGCGTACATCAGCTCACCGTCCGCACGCCAGTAAGCCAGGTCTCCGGTCCGATAGACCCGCGACTCACCTTCCCCTTCGCCCGCCGCCAGGCCCGCAGCCCGCAGCACGATCTCCCCGCACCAGCCCGCTTCCCCCGGCGCCGATTCCAGCCGCAGCGACAGCGGCCCCACCGGCCGACCCAGCGGCAGCCACTCGCCCCGCAACCGCGACCGCGCATCACCCACCCAGCGCGTCGCCACCGTGCACTCCGTCAGCCCGTAACCGTTCACCAGCCCCACCCCGGGACCCAGCCGGCTCGCCAGCAGCGCCAGGTCACTCGCCCGCGCCGCCTCACCGCCCAGCACCACCCAGCGCAGCGACCCCAGCTCGTGGCGGCAGCTCAGCTCCGCACCCAGCAGGTAGCGGTACACCGTCGGCGTCGCATGCAGCACCGTCACCCCCGCATCCGCCAGCCGCGCCAGCACACCCGCCCCGTCCAGGCCCCCGCCCTGCACGTCCACCGCATGCAGCGAGGCCCCGCTCAGCAGCGCCCCGAACACGTCCTGCAGCGCCGCGTCATAGCCATAGCCCGACAGCCAGCTCAGCCGGTCCTCACGCCCCAGCCCCAGGCTCCCCGCATACCGCGCCAGCTGCCACAGCAGCCCCGCCTGCGTCTGCATCACCGCCCGCGGCGCGCCCGTCGTCCCCGAGGTGTGCAGCACGTATACCGGCGCGTCCGGCGAGACCGCCACCAGCGCCTCGCCACCCGCATCCGCCGGCAGCGACTCCACCACCACCAGCGGCAGACCCAGCGACGCCGCACGCTCCGCCTCGCCCGCCACCGTCACCACCCGCCGCAGACCCTGCGCCGCACGCACCGCCTCCCAGCGCGATTGCGGCTGCCATGGCTCCAGCGGCACATACGCACCCCCGGCCAGCACGATCCCCAGCAGCCCCGCCAGCAGCGGCCCGTCGTGTCCTCCGACCAGCCCCACCCGCTCGCCCGGCACCAGCCCCGCCGTCTGCAGGGCCCGTGACACCGCCGCCGCCCGCAACCACAGCTCGCCATAACTCCAGCGCCGCTCACCGTCCGCCACCGCCAGCCGCTTCGGCTGCGAGCTGACCACCGACGACAGCACCTCCCCCACCGTCTCCCCGGCACCCGCCAGACCGGCACCGACCGCCTCGCCGCTCACCCAGCCACACTCATCGCCCAAACACCCGAACCACTCCCCAACCCGCAGGCCCTCGTCCGCCAATACACGCTCCAGGGCG
>RFGD01000475.1 GCA_003696705.1 Alphaproteobacteria bacterium
CGGGCCCGCCGGAGGTCCGCCTCCGTACACCCGGCCAGCCCGGCCCCCAGCGAGGCCACGGCCATCAGCTTGAGCGATTCGCGTCGGTTCATGTGTGTTAAGCGTTTAACGTTGCGCGTTGGCTCGTTGGACAGCCAGGGCCTGGCTGTTTTCCCGGCCCTCACAGGTTGCCCCGGTTGCGCTCGGCGGCGATGTACTCGGCCGTGCGCATGGCCAGCGCCATGATCGTCCACGTCGGGTTTTTGTGGGCCTGCGAGACGAACGGGCCGGCGTCGGCGACGAAGAGGTTCTTCACGTCATGAGCCTGACAATAGGCGTTCAGGACGGACGTCTTGGGGTCGTCCCCCATGCGGGTGGTGCCGACCTCGTGGATGATGCGGCCGGGCGCGAGGATGCCGTAGCCTTCCTCCTTCCCCGGCATGTCGCCGAGCGGGACGCCGCCCATGGCCTCGATGATCTCGCGGGCCGTCTCCTGGAAGTGCTTGATCTGGGTATACTCCTCGTCGCTCCAGGTAACGTGGAAGCGCAACACCGGGATGCCGTACTTGTCCACCACGTCCGGGTCGATCTCGCAGTAGTTTTCCTTCCGGGCGATCATCTCGCCGCGCCCCGAGAAGCCGATGACGGCGCCGTAGAGCCGGCGGTAGTCGTCCTTGAGCGTAGCGCCGTAGCCCCCGCCGCCGCGCGGGCGCGGCCGGCCATCCGACCCGGGCAGGCGGCCGTTGAGCCGGTGGATGCCGCTGCCGAAGCCATAGGCAGGCATGCCGCGCCCGCCCCAGACCTCGATGTGGTAGCCGCGCCGGAACGGGAGGCGCGCCTTCTCCAGCCACCAGGGGATGTAGATGTGCATCCCGCCAACGCCGTCCTCGTTGTGCGGCGGCATGTCGACGAGCTGCGGGAAGAAGCCGGCGGCGTCACTCCCCGTCGAGTCCATCAGGTACCGGCCCACGAGGTCGCTCGAGTTGGCCAGGCCGTTCGGGTGGCGGGTCGACTTCGAGTTGAGCAGGAG
>RFGD01000476.1 GCA_003696705.1 Alphaproteobacteria bacterium
GCGCGCGCCTCAGGTGCGCCACCTCTTGCCCGCCCAAGGTAGGCACGCCCGGGCGCGGGTGCAATCGGACCCGGCCGATCGGCGACAAACCGGCCGGCGCCCGCCGGCGCCCCTTCCGAAGCCCGCCCGCCTGATGTAATGACGCCGCATGACCGGAAACCCGCCCGACCTCAGACCCGACATCGCCCGCCCGCTGGCGCCGCACTCGCCCCGCAAGGGACAGCCGGCCATCGGCATGGTCAGCCTGGGCTGCCCCAAGGCCTTGGTCGACAGCGAACGGATCCTGACGCGCCTGCGCGCCGAGGGCTATTCGATCGTGCCCGACTACGAAGGCGCCGACGCGGTGATCGTGAACACCTGCGGATTTCTCGATTCGGCGAAGGCCGAAAGCCTCGAGGCCATTGGCGAGGCGCTTTCGGCAAATGGCCGCGTCATCGTCACCGGCTGCCTGGGCGCCGACCCCGAATACATCACGGGCGCCCACCCGAAGGTCCTGGCGGTCACCGGCCCGCACCAGTACGAGGCCGTCCTCGACGCCGTCCACGCCGCCGTGCCGCCGGCGCCCGACCCCTTCGTCGACCTTCTGCCGCCGCAGGGGGTGAAGCTGACGCCGCGCCACTACAGCTATCTGAAGATCTCGGAAGGCTGCAGCCACAAGTGCCGCTTCTGCATCATCCCCGACATGCGCGGCCCGCTTGTCTCGCGCCCGAAGCGCGCGGTCCTGCGCGAGGCCGAACGCCTGGCCGAAGCCGGGGTGAAAGAGCTTCTGGTCATCAGCCAGGACACCTCTGCCTATGGCACCGACTGGAAGGGCCGGGACGAGAAGGCACCGATCCTCGGCCTTGCCCGGGAACTCGGCGAGCTCGGGATCTGGGTGCGCCTGCACTATGTCTATCCCTACGGGCACGTGCGCGACCTCATTCCGCTCATGGCGGAAGGGCGCATCCTTCCCTATCTCGACATCCCCTTCCAGCACGCCCACCCCGAGACGCTGAAGCGCATGGCGCGACCC
>RFGD01000477.1 GCA_003696705.1 Alphaproteobacteria bacterium
CCGATGGTCAGGATGTCCACGCCGGCCTCGCGCAGATCGTCCATGACCTGGAGGATCTCGTCGCGCTCCTCGCCAAGCCCGACCATGATGCCGGACTTCGTGACGACAGACGGATCAAGCTCCTTGGCGCGCTGTAGCAGACGCAGCGACGTGAAATAGCGCGCGCCGGGTCGCACCGAGCGATACAGGCGCGGCACGGTTTCCAGATTGTGATTGAAGATGTCCGGCCCCGCCTCGATCACCGTTTCCAGGCAGGAATCCGGCTTGCGCTGGAAATCGGGGGTCAGGATCTCGATCGTGACCTCGGGCTGGCGCGCCTTCAGCTCGCGGATCACGGTCGCGTAATGACCGGCGCCGCCATCGGGAAGATCGTCGCGGTCCACCGACGTGATCACCACATGCTTCAGGCCGATCCGGGCCACGGCCCTGGCCAGATTCACCGCCTCGTCGGGATCAACCGGATCGGGCCTGCCGGTCTCGACATCGCAGAACGCGCAGGTGCGCGTGCAGACGCGGCCGAGGATCATGAACGTCGCCGAGCCATGCTTCCAGCAGCCGCCGATGTTCGGGCAGGAGGCCTCTTCGCAGACCGTGTTCAGCTTCAGCTCGCGCATCAGGCGTGCGATATCCCGATATTCCTTCGACATCGGCGCGCGTACCTTCAGCCAGGATGGCTTGCCGGCCATCGGCTGCCCCTCGCCCTCCACCTGGATCGGAATCACCTTTCGACTCATCGGCCGCATGCTAGCGGGATGGGCGCGGATTGCCCATCCGGACCTTTGCGTGCTTTTATGCCGGCGATTTGGCAGTCTTGGCGCACTTCACAAGGAGAAGATCACGCATGTCAATATCGTGTTTTATTCAATTGCTGGTTGTTTCCGCTGCCTTCTCGCTGGCCGGCTACTATGCCGTGGACCTGAGCGGGGCATTCGCCGGCGTGCCGGCGGGATCGGTGTTCGCCACCGGCATCATGCTCGGCATCATCATCGGCGGTCTGGGCGTGGCGCTGCGGGGCGGCTCGAAGAAGGAG
>RFGD01000478.1 GCA_003696705.1 Alphaproteobacteria bacterium
GACGATCACGGCTCGGACGACCATGGTGACGACCACAGCTCCGACGATCACGGCTCGGACGACCATGGCGATGACCACAGCTCCGACGACCACGGCTCGGACGACCATGGCGATGACCACAGCTCCGACGACCACGGCTCGGACGACCACGGTGATGACCACAGCTCCGATGACCACAGCTCGGATGACCACGGGTCCGACAGCGACGGCTCGGACGATTACGGGTCGGATGACCACAGCTCGGACGATGGCTATGACAGCTACGACAGCGGCGATGACGGCAGCGATTCGAGCGAAGAGAGCGGGTCGGGCAGCGAGAGCGGATCGAGCGGCTCCGGCAACCCGGGCAACAACAAGGACGTGGGGAACGCCGGCGAGACGCCCAACGGCGAACCCGATTGGGGTGCCGGCGATGTCGGCATGAGCGATGCAGGCCCGAAGGCCCCGAAATCCGTCGGCAAGGGCGGCGGTAGCAGCGGCGGCGGTGGCGGTGGCGGCGGTGGGTCGTCTTCTGGCTCGTCGTCATCGGGCGGCTCGATCGACACGGACGGCGACGGCATCCCGGACGATCTGGACCCCGACGCCGACGGCGACGGCATCCCCGACAGCTGAGGCAGACGACCGGGCGACAGGCGAAACGGCGGCGCGGGCGCGGAAACGGCCCGCGCCGCCCTCCGTCAGGCAGGCCGCCGCTCGCACGCCGCGCATGTCGCGCATCCTTCGCGCTGGACCTGGAGCCCCTGCGAAGCTAGAGCTTCGGGCGGTAATCACGTGAAAGGGAAAGCATAGCCGTGAAGCGCGCATTCGTATTTCCGGGCCAGGGGGCGCAGACCGTCGGCATGGGCAAGGATCTGGCCGACGCCTACCCCGCGGCCAAGGCCGTGTTCGAGGAGGTCGACGACGCCCTTGGCGAACGCCTGAGCCACCTTATCTGGCACGGCGACGCCGAGGAACTGACGCTGACGCGGAATGCCCAGCCGGCGCTGATGGCGACCTCGCTTGCCGCGATGCGCGCGCTCGAGGCCGAGGGCGTCACCGTCGAGGCAGCCGCCTTCGTTGCAGGGCATTCGCTGGGCGAATACTCGGCACTTGCGGCGGCGGGTTCACTGACGGTCGCCGATGCGGCGCGGCTGTTGCGCACCCGCGGCGAGGCGATGCAGTCGGCCGTCCCCGTCGGCGTCGGGGCCATGGCGGCGATCCTGGGCCTCGACTTCGAAACGGTCCGCGAGATTGCCGCCGAAGCGGCCGGCGACGAGGTCTGCGAAGCGGCCAATGACAACGATCCGGCGCAGGTCGTCGTCTCGGGCCACCGGGCGGCCGTGGAAAGGGCGATTGAGCTTGCCAAGAAGAGGGGCGCGCGGCGCGCGATCCTTCTGCCCGTGTCGGCACCGTTTCATTGCAGCTTGATGGAGCCTGCCGCCCGCGTCATGGCCGAGGCGCTGGCCGAGGTCGATCTGAAGGCGCCCCGCGTGCCCCTGGTCGCGAATGTGCGTGCCAGCGCGGTGACGGACCCCGGGACCATCCGGGCGCTTCTTGTCGAACAGGTCACCGGGTCGGTCCGCTGGCGCGAGAGCGTGCAGTACATGGTGGCCGAAGGGGTGGGTGAATTCTGGGAAATTGGCGCGGGCAAGGCGCTTTCGGGCATGATCCGGCGCATCGAGAAGGGCGCGGCGACGCGAACGGTCGGCTCGCCCGACGAGGTGCGCGCGGCCGCCGAAACGATCAGGGGAGAAGGGTAATGTTCGATCTTTCCGGAAAGAACGCGCTTGTCACGGGCGCTTCTGGCGGCATCGGCGGCGCGATCGCGCGCGCGTTGCACGGGGCGGGCGCGACCGTGGCCATCTCGGGAACGCGCGAAGCGCCGCTGGCCGAGCTTGCCGACGCGCTTGGGCAGCGGGTCCATGTGCTGAGCTGCGATCTCTCCGACGCCGAGGCGGTCGAGGCCCTGCCGAAACGTGCGGCCGAGGCGATGGGTTCGGTCGACATCCTGGTCAACAATGCCGGGATCACGCGCGACAATCTGTTCATGCGCATGTCGGACGAGGACTGGCAGAAGGTCCTTGACGTCAACCTGACCGCGACGATGCGGCTTTGTCGCGGCGTCATGCGCGGCATGATGAAGGCGCGATGGGGGCGCATCGTCAACATCTCGTCGGTCGTGGGCGCCACGGGGAACCCAGGTCAGGCGAACTATGCGGCCTCGAAGGCGGGCATGGTCGGCATGTCGAAGTCGATCGCCGCCGAGGTTGCGAGCCGCGGCATCACGGTCAACTGCGTCGCCCCCGGCTTCATCGCGACGGCGATGACAGACAAGCTGAACGACGAGCAGAAGGCGCGGATCAACGCCCAGATCCCGGCCGCCCGCATGGGCACGCCCGAGGAGGTCGCCGCCGCCGTTCTCTTCCTTGCCAGCCCCGAGGCCGCCTATGTCACTGGAACCACGGTGCATGTGAACGGCGGCATGGCCATGATCTGAGGATCGGAAAGGCCTGCGAAAGCGTTTGCCTTGCGGAAATCATGTGCTATAGGCGGCGCGAGTTTGCCGGGGGCGTGCGCCCCGCGGTCCCCGCTTCGGCGGGCCAGGCAGTGCCATCGGGCACGTCAACTGAACGGGAACGCTCCCGAGCGAAAGAAATGAGGTTCAAGAGATGAGCGACATCGCAGATCGCGTGAAGAAGATCGTTGTGGAACACCTTGGCGTGGACGAGGAGAAGGTCACCGAGAGCGCCTCGTTCATCGATGACCTTGGTGCCGACAGCCTCGACACGGTGGAACTGGTCATGGCGTTCGAGGAGGAGTTCGGCATCGAGATCCCGGACGACGCGGCCGAGACGATCCAGACGGTCGGCGACGCGGTGAAGTTCATCACCGACGCGTCCTGAGCGGCGCCCCAACCGACCGAACGAGGCGGCGCCCCAAGGGGCGCCGCTTTCGGTTTCCGGGCCGGTCTGGCGCAGCTTCGCCGAGCGGGCCGGTGCCGCCGGGCAGAGAGCTTGCCCACGGGCGGCGATGACGTGTATTCGGGAACGAACCGAGACAGGCAGGAAAGGCAGATCTATGCGGCGAGTGGTTGTGACCGGCCTTGGCATGGTGTCCCCCTTGGCATGCGGGGTCGAGGAAAGCTGGAAGCGTCTCCTCGAGGGCCGCTCGGGCGCCGGCACCATCACCCGCTTCGACCCCGAGCGCGTGACCACGAAATATGCCTGCGAGATCCCGTTCGGCGATGGAACGGACGGCACGTTCAATCCTGACGACTGGATGGAGCCGAAGGAGCGTCGCAAGGTCGACGATTTCATCCTTTACGCGATGGCGGCGGCGACCCAGGCGGTCGAGCATTCGGGCTGGACGCCGGAAACCGAGGAAGACCGCTGTCGCACCGGGGTCATGATCGGTTCGGGAATCGGCGGGTTGACGTCGATCGCGGACACGGCCGTCCTTCTGAAAGAGCGGGGCCCGCGCCGTGTCTCTCCTTTCTTCATTCCCGGGGCACTGATCAATCTGGCGTCGGGGCAGGTCTCGATCCGGTTCGGATTCAAGGGCCCGAATCATTCGGTGGTGACGGCCTGCGCGACCGGCGCGCATGCGATCGGCGATGCGGCCAGGCTCATTCAGCACGGAGACGCCGACGTGATGGTTGCCGGCGGCGCCGAGGCGCCGATCTCGGAAATCGGCATTGCCGGGTTCAACGCCTGCAAGGCGCTGTCGACGAAGTGGGCGGACGCCCCCGAGCGCGCCTCGAGGCCGTGGGATCGCGACCGCGACGGCTTCGTGATGGGAGAGGGCGCAGGGGTCGTGGTGCTTGAGGAATACGAGCACGCCAAGGCGCGGGGCGCGACGATATATGCCGAAGTTCTCGGCTATGGCCTGTCGGGCGACGCCTACCACATCACCGCCCCGGCCGAGGATGGCGAAGGCGGCGAGCGCGCCATCCGGGCTGCCTTGGCGGATGCGCGTCTTTCGGGCGCCGACGTCGATTACGTGAACGCCCACGGCACGTCCACGATGGCCGACACGATCGAGCTTGCTGCCGTCGAGCGTGTCCTCGGCGATGCTGCCGCTTCGGCGACCATGTCCTCGACCAAGTCGGCCACGGGCCATCTTCTGGGGGCGGCCGGTGCGGTCGAAGCGATCTTCTGCATCCTTGCCGTGCGTGACCAGATCGCGCCGCCGACGCTGAACCTCGAGAACCCCGCCGCCGAGGCGCGCATCGACCTGGCCCCGCTCCGGGCGGTGCCGCGCAAGATCGACGTGGCGTTGTCGAACTCGTTCGGCTTCGGCGGAACGAATGCCGCACTGATCGTCGGGAGGGTCCGCGACTGATGTGGAAGCATGTCGCGTCCACGGCGCTGACCCTGGCGATCGTCGCACTTCTTGGGATCGTCGCGGCAATCGGCTGGGGCCAGCGAAAGTTCGTTGAGGAAGGGCCGCTTGCCAGGGCGATCTGCTTTCAGGTGCCGCGCGGCGCGACCATGCGTACGGTTGCCGACAAGCTCGAGGCCGATGGCGCGATCGCAAGCCGCACGATCTTCCTTGTTGCGGCGAACTACTCGGATCGGGCGCGACAGCTGAAGGCCGGCAGTTTCCGCATTCCGGCCCGGGCCTCGATGGCCGAGATCCTGGACACGTTGACGCGGGCCGGGCGCAACACGTGCGGGACCGATATCATCGCGCGCATCGGTGTCACCCAGTCGCAGGTGGTGATCCGCGAACTCGAGCCCGAGAGCAACCGATACGAGGAAGTGGCGGCATTCGCGCTGGACGCCGAAGACCGGCCCGAGGCCTATGCGAAGGCGCTTGAGGACCCGGCGACGCGCCTGCGCGTGGCCGTCGCCGAGGGCACGACGTCCTGGCAGGTTGTAAACGAACTGGGGAAGGTCGACTTCCTGTCCGGCGAGCCGTCGGAGGTGCCGCCCGAAGGGTGGCTCGCACCCGAGAGCTACGAGGTCGAGAAAGGCGCGGACCGGGATGCCCTTCTGGCGCGCATGCGCGCGCGGCAGGAAGAGATTCTGGCCGAGCTTTGGCCCGAGCGCGACGAGGATCTGCCCATCAAGACGCCCGAGGAGGCGCTGATCCTCGCCTCGATCATCGAGAAGGAAACCGGTGTTCCGGACGAACGGCGCCTTGTCGCCTCGGTCTTCGTCAACAGGCTTCGCAAGGGCATGCGCCTGCAGACCGATCCGACGGTCGTCTACGGGATCACACAGGGCAAGGGGCCGCTTGGGCGCGGTCTTCGCCAAAGCGAGCTCCGCGCGGAAACCCCCTACAATACCTATGTGATCGACGGCTTGCCGCCGACGCCGATCTGCAACCCGGGGCGCGCGTCGATCGAGGCGGCGCTGCATCCCGCGGATTCGCCCTATGTGTTCTTTGTCGCCGATGGTTCGGGCGGTCACGCCTTTGCGGCGACCATCGAAGAGCACAACAGGAACGTTGCCAAGTGGCGCGAGATCGAGCGCGCGCGCGGAAAGAACTGACACAACCGGAAAGAAAGCTCTTGACTATGCGAACGCCTTAAGGTATAAGTCAGGGCAAGCTGGAACAAGTGCGGAAGCGGCGGGGGCCATGACGCCCCGGCCGCTTCTTGCGTTTCGCGTGCGGACGGCGCGAGGAAAGGACTTTCTCGACGAATGACGACGCAGAAGTCGCCCGGCCGCGGCGCCGACGATCTGTTGGCGCGCGCCCGTCGGCAATACAGGCGAATGAGTGAGGCTCTTGGAGCCCTGATCGACAGAATGATGAGGGGAGAGACGGTCGAGGCGCGAGAGGCCGAGCGGCTTCTGCGCGACCACATGCGCGTCTTGAACCTTGCACTTGAACAGGAGGCGAAAGTTGCAGAGCGCCGAAGACAGGAGGCGCCCGGTGAAGGCGGTGTCCTCGACCTTGATCGGGCAAGGGCCGAGATCGCTCGGCGAATTGCTCGCCTCGGCGGGGCCGGAAGCAGTGGAGGCGTTTCTTGATGCCCTGGACGCGAACGCGGTGGCCGCGCTGCCGTGGCTGTTCGAGTGCTGGGCGCTTCCCCACCAATTGCCGCCCGGCGGCGACTGGCGCACCTGGGTGATCCTTGGCGGTCGCGGTGCGGGAAAGACGCGGGCGGGCGCCGAATGGGTGCGCAGCATGGTCGAGGGCGCGCGCCCCCGGGACCCCGGCCGGGCACGTCGCGTGGCGCTGGTCGGCGAAACGCTCGATCAGGCGCGCGACGTGATGGTCTTCGGGGAAAGCGGCATCCTGGCCTCGACTCCGCCGGATCGCATGCCACGCTGGGAGGCAAGCCGGCGCCGGCTTGTCTGGCCGAACGGCGCCGAGGCGCAGGTCTTTTCCGCCCGCGAGCCGGAATCGCTTCGGGGGCCGCAGTTCGATGCGGCATGGTCGGACGAGCTGGCGAAATGGCGCCGGGCCGAAGAGGCCTGGGACATGCTTCAGTTCGCGCTGCGGCTTGGCGACGCGCCGCGCCAGATCGTCACGACGACGCCGCGCAATGTCGGTGTGCTGCGTCGGCTTCTGGCGCTGCCGTCGACGGTGTCCACGCATGCCCCGACCGAGGCAAACCGGGTCTGGCTGGCCCCGGGCTTCATTGACGAGATGCGCGCCCGCTATGGTGGGACGCGCCTTGCCCGGCAAGAGCTTGACGGCGAGTTCCTGGAAGAAGCCGAAGGCGCGCTTTGGACCTGGGCAACGATCGAACGGGCCCGGCGCGCCGAGCCCGTCGTCGAGCCGGACCGTGTCGTCGTTGCGGTCGATCCGCCGGCGACGGGATCCGAGCGGGCCGATCTTTGCGGGATCGTCGTGGCGGGCGCCGCGCTGGACGGAGAACCCAGCAAATGGCGGGCCGCTGTCCTCGAGGACTGTTCGATCGAACGGGCATCACCCGCTGCCTGGGCCCGTGCGGCGGTCGAGGCCTACCACCGGCACCGCGCGGACCGGCTGGTGGCCGAGGTCAACCAGGGTGGCGACATGGTCGAGGCGGTCATCCGTCAGATCGACCCCACGGTCGCCTTTCGCGCCGTCAGGGCCAGTCGCGGAAAGTCGGCGCGGGCCGAGCCGGTCGCCGCCCTCTACGAGCAGGGGCGCGTTGCGCATGCGGCAGGGCTTGACCGGCTCGAAGAGCAGCTTTGCCAGATGACGCCGGCCGGCTTCGTCGGCCGCGGAAGCCCCGATCGCGTTGACGCTCTGGTCTGGGCGATGACCGAGCTTGTGCTCGACCCGGCCCGACGGGCAGGGCGACCCCAGCTTCGCGCCCTCTGAAGGCGCCGAAATACCGTCTCAGCCGTTGTTGCCACGGCCGAAGCCCTGCGGGCTTCGGGCAAGCGCGCGCGGCATCCAGAAAGGGAGAACCTGATGGTGTTCCAATTCCTCCGGGGCCAGACACCGGCCCCGGTCGAGAAAAAGGCCTCTGCCACCGGCCGGCTGACGGCGCTGGCGGCGGCGGGCGGGCGCGTCGCCTGGACGCCGCGCAACGGCCGCGCGCTTACGCGCTCGGGCTTTGTCGAGAACCCGGTGGGCTTCCGCGCCGTCCGCATGATCTCGGAAGCGGCGGCGGCCCTGCCGCTGATCCTTCAGGACCGGAAACGTCGATACGCCGAGCATCCGATCCTGTCGCTTCTGGCGCGTCCGAACCCGTTTCAGGGCCGGGCCGATTTCCTCGAGGCGCTTTATGGTCAGCTTCTTCTGGCCGGGGATGCCTATGTCGAGGCCGTGATCGGCGATGCGGTGCTGCCGTCGGAACTCCACGTTCTGAGATCGGATCGCATGCGCGTCGTCCCGGGTCCCGATGGCTGGCCCGCCGCGTACGAATACACGGTCGGTGCGGCGCGCCACCGTTTCGACACGACCGGCGCGGTTCAGCCCATCTGCCATGTCCGGACGTTCCATCCCCAGGACGACCACTACGGCCTTTCGCCCATGGAGGCGGCCGCGCGGGCGGTGGATGTGCACAACGCCGCCTCTCGTTGGTCGAAGGCGCTTCTCGACAATGCCGCGCGCCCCTCGGGCGCCATCGTTTATCGCGGGGTCGACGGGCAGGGCGGCCTGACCGAGGATCAGTATCGGCGCCTTCAGGAAGAGATGGAGGCCTATCATCAGGGCGCGCGGAACGCCGGTCGGCCGATGCTTCTCGAGGGCGGGCTTGACTGGAAGCCCATGGGCTTTTCGCCGGCTGACATGGAGTTCCAGAAGACGAAGGAGGCGGCGGCGCGCGAGATCGCCCTGGCCTTCGGGGTGCCCCCGATGCTTCTGGGCATCCCGGGCGACGCCACCTACGCCAACTACCAGGAGGCCAACCGCGCCTTCTATCGCCTGACGGTGCTGCCCCTTGTCCAGCGGGTCAGCGCGGCGCTTGGGCACTGGCTGTCGGGCTTCGCCGGCGAAGTGGTCGAGCTCAGGGCCGATCTCGACCAGGTTCCGGCCCTGGCCGTCGAACGCGACCAGCAATGGCGGCGCGTCGGCGATGCCGACTTCCTGACGCCGGCCGAGAAGCGCGCCCTTCTGGGGCTGCCGCCCCTGTCCGAAACCCCCTGACCGCGACCGCGGTCCCCGTGGAAGGAAATACGGATGGATCCCACCAACTCTTCCCCCAGCCTTGAACTGAAGTTCTGTCCTGCGGGCGAAGGCGTCAACGTGCGCGACGGTACGGTGATCGAGGGCTATGCCTCGGTCTTCGGCGTCGTGGATCGCGGCGGCGATGTCGTCGCGCGGGGCGCCTATGCCAAGAGCCTTGAGCGCCTGCGAAGCGACGGCCGATCGGTCAAGCTTCTGTGGCAACACAACCCGGCCGAACCCATCGGCGTGTGGGACGAGATCGTCGAGGACGAGCATGGCCTGCGGGTCAAGGGGCGCCTCTTGCCCGAGGTTGCGCGCGCGCGCGAAGCGGCCGCGCTTCTGGAAGCGCGCGCCATCGACGGCCTCTCGATCGGCTACCGGCCGGTCAGCGCAACCCGCGACGAGAAAGGCCGCCGGGTTCTGACCGAGATCGACCTTTGGGAAGTGTCGCTTGTGACCTTCCCGATGCTGCCGGCCGCCAAGGTCGGCGCGAAGACGGCCGCGCCGCCCGCCGACGGTGCCCTGCGCGACGTCCTTCGGGCCCTTGCCCGGGCACGCCGCGGCCTGGCCGAAGGGCTTGGCCGGTTCGACCACTGACCATAGCAGAGGAGCAACATGGACAACAAAGCCAGTGCGGCCCACGGCCTGCCAGAGGATGAGGGCGGCCTCCGGGACATGACCACCGAAATGGTCGGATTTTTCAATGATTTCAGCCGGTTTCAAGCCGAACTGAAATCCAGACTTGAGCAACAGGAAAAGCGAGTCGAGATGCTTTACGCCAAATCCATGACCCCCCAGCGACCGATGCTTTCGACGAATGCGGCCACCGCCGAAGAGCCGCATCAGAAGGCCTTCGAGGCATATCTGCGCTCGGGCGATGATGACGGCCTGCGCGCCCTCGAGCTTGAGGGCAAGGCGATGTCGACGGCCGTCGCGGCGGACGGTGGCTATCTGGTCGATCCGCAGACGGCGGCCAGCGTTCAGAGCGTTCTGAATTCCACCGCGTCGCTTCGCGCGGTCGCCAATGTGGTCCATGTCGAGGCAAACAGCTTCGATCTTCTCGTCGATCACGGGGACACGGGCGCCGGGTGGTCGTCGGAAACGGGCACGGTGGCCGAGACCGGCACGCCGGTCATCGAGCGCATCTCGATCGCGCTTCACGAGCTGTCGGCACTTCCGAAGGCGTCGCAGCGGCTTCTTGACGACAGCGCCTTCGACATCGAGGGCTGGCTGGCCGAGCGCATTGCCGACAAGTTCGCGCGCGCCGAGGCGGCGGCCTTCGTGGCCGGCGATGGCGTCGACAAGCCGACCGGGATCCTGGCCCATCCCACGGTCCCCGAGGCCAGCTGGAGCTGGGGCAGCATCGGTTACGTCGCCACGGGCCAGGACGGCGACTTCAATGCCACCTCGCCGGCCGACTCGATCATCGACCTGGTCTATGCGCTGGGTGCGCGCTACCGGGCCAACGCGACCTTCGTCATGAACTCGAAGACCGCCGGCACGATCCGCAAGTTCAAGGACGCCGACGGTCGGTTCATGTGGTCGGACGGGCTCGCTGCGGGCGAACCGGCGCGGCTCATGGGGTATCCGGTGCTGATCGCCGAGGACATGCCGGACATCGCCACGGACGCCTTTGCCGTCGCGTTCGGCGATTTCCACGCCGGATACACGATCGCCGAGCGGCCGGACCTGCGCATTCTGCGGGATCCGTTCTCGGCGAAGCCGCACGTCTTGTTCTACGCCACCAAGCGCGTGGGCGGCGACGTCAGCGATTTCGCCGCGATCAAGCTTCTGAAGTTCGGCATCGCCTGATCGGGCGAGTGCTACGGCCCGGTCCGGTGTCCGCAAGGCACCGGGCCGGCGCCCACGGCCGGCGGCGTCGCGCCGGCGGACGCCCGGCCCCGGCGACGGCCTGCGCCTCGGGACGGCGGCGGATCGGGCCCTTCAGGAGATAGACCATGCAACTTGTCCAAGAGACAGCCTATGCGGCGACCGAACTGCCGGTTGCCGACCTGTCCGCCTACCTGCGGCTGTCGTCGGGCTTCCCGGACGACGGGTCCGAGGACGCGCGGCTTCAGGCGCTGCTTGCCGCGGCCGTCGAGACCATCGAGGCGCGCCTTTCGCTCGTCTTGCTCGAGCGGCGGTTCCGATGGCGCACCGAGCGCTGGTCGAACCCGGCGTCGGTCGTCCTTCCGGTTGCGCCGGTCCGGCAGGTGGACAGCGTGACGATGACCGATGCCGACGGCGCCTCGAACGCGGTCGATCCGGCGCTCTGGCGGCTTGTCCCCGACGACCGGACGCCCCGGCTTCAGGCCCGCGGCGCATGCCTGCCACCGATCCCGCCGGGCGGCATGGCCGAGGTCTCGTTTCCGGCCGGCTTCGGCCCGACATGGCCCGATGTCCCGGTCGATCTTCGCCAAGCGGTCGTGATGCTGGCCGCCGACTGGTACGACCGGCCGGCGGGGGGAAGCGGTGTCCCCATCGCGAGTGACATCCTGCGCCTCTTGCAGCCCTATCGGCGGCTGCGGATCGGGGGTGCAGCATGAGCGGCCGTCCCCGTCTGTCGACCCGCCTGACGCTGGAAGAGCGCCAGGCCTCGCCCGACGGTGCTGGCGGCAGCATCGTGACCTGGGTCGCCCTGGGCGACATCTGGGGCGAGGTGACGGTCAGAAGCGGCCGCGACAGCCTCGTCGGGGACACGACGACATCGCGGACAAGCTATCGCATCGTCATGCGCCATGTGCCCGAAGGGGCGCCGTCGCGACCGCGTCCGGATCAGCGTCTGCGCAAGGGCGCGCGGGTCTTTCGCATCGTCGCCGTCGGCGAGGAGGCGGGCGATCCGCGCTATCTGACCTGCTTCTGCGTCGAGGAGGCCCCGGCATGAGTCTTGCGCTTTCCAATGCCTTGCAGGCGGCCGTCTATCAGCGCCTGTCGTCGCACGCCGTCCTTCAGCAGCTGATCGGGCCCGCCGTCTTCGATCAACCGCCGCCGGGGACCGACATTCCCGAAACCTTCGTGATGATCGGGGCCGAGCGCGTGCGCGACCGGTCGGCCGTGGATGCGCGAGCGAGCGTCCACGAACTCGAGATCGTGGTCGAGACGACCGAACCCCGCTTCGCCACGGCCAAGGCAGTGGCCGCGACCGTGGCCGAGGCGCTTGAGGCCCCGCCGCTTACGCTTGCCCAGGGGCACCTCGTGTCCATCGGGTTCCGGTCGGCGCGGGCGCGCCGCCTGTCCGGCGGCCAGCGCCGGCGCATCGCCATGGTCTTCCGCGCCTTCGTGGAAGACGTCTGAACCAGAATTTTGGAGAAACGCTGATGGTTGCCCAGAAAGGCAAGGATCTTCTCATCAAGCTCGACCTGACCGGGGGCGGCCAGTTCGAGACCTTCGCGGGGCTTCGCGCCTCGCGGCTCACGTTCAACGCCGAGACGGTCGACGTCACCTCGCTCGAAAGCCAGGGCGGCTGGCGGGAACTTCTGGCCGGCGCCGGGGTCAAGAGCGCCGCGATCAGCGGGTCGGGCGTCTTTCGCGACGCCGCGACCGACGCGCGTGCTCGCCAGGTCTTCTTCGACGGCGAGACCCCGAATTTCCAGGTGATCATCCCGGACTTCGGCATCGTCGAGGGTCCGTTCCAGATCACCTCGATCGAGTTCGCCGGGGAATTCGGCGGCGAGGCGACCTACGAGTTGTCGCTGGCCTCGGCCGGCGTGCTTTCCTTCACGGCGCTCTGATGGCCAATCCGTGGAGGGGCGAGGTCGCCCTGGTCATCAACGGCGAGCGGCGGCTCATGCGCCTGACGCTTGGCGCCTTGGCCGAGCTCGAGGCGGCGATGGGCGCGGGTTCGCTGATCGATCTGGCAACGCGCTTCGAGGACGGGCGCTTTGCGGCCCGTGACGTGCTGGCCATCCTCCTGGCGGGCCTGCGCGCCTGCGGTTGGCGGGGAGAGGCCGGCGACCTCGCCAATGCCGAGATCGAGGGCGGACCCGCGGCGGCCGCCCGGGCGGCGGCGCGGCTTCTGGCGCTTGCCTTCGCACCGCCCGGGGAGAGCAGTTCATGAACTGGCCGGTTCTTGTGCGCGCGGGCGTCCTGGGGTTGCACCTGCCGCCCGACGTCTTCTGGTCGATGACGCCGGCCGAGCTTGCCCTCCTTCTGGACACCGAGGTCGGGCCCGGGCCCATGGACCGGGCCGGCCTTGCCGAACTGGAGCGCCGTTTCCCTGACAACGCGCGAAAGGACAAGGAATGAACGACGCAGAGAAGGGGCTTGAAAGCGACTGGTCGGACCTCGAGTCGGCGCTTGGCGGAGCCTCTGGCCTGGCGGCGACCTTCGGAGCCGAACTGGAAAGGCTCCGTGGAGAGCTTCTCTACACGGGGCGCGAGGTGAACAGCCTGTCGCGCAGCATCGGTGCCGGGCTTCGCCGCGCCTTCGACGGCGTTGTCTTCGACGGTGCACGCCTGTCGGACGCCCTGGCCGATGTCGCACGCACCATGACGTCGGCGGCCTATTCGGTGGCGATGAAGCCCATTCAGAATGCGCTGGGCGGCGCCATCGCGAACGGCATCAACGGCCTTGCTTCGGCGGTGCTGCCCTTTCGTGACGGCGCGCCCTTCACGCAGGGGCGCGTGGTGCCCTTTGCCTCGGGCGGGATCGTCCGTGCGCCCACCCTTTTCCCGATGCGCGGGGCCACCGGGCTGATGGGCGAAGCGGGTCCCGAGGCGATCATGCCGCTTCAACGCGGCCCCGACGGCCGGCTTGGCGTCCGCGCCGAAGGCGGGGGGCGTGCGATCAGCGTGGTCATGAACATCACGGCCAGCGATGCCGAAAGCTTCCGGCGGTCGCGCTCGCAGATCGCAGCCGAGATCGGGCGCGCCATAGAGCGCGGCCAGCGCAACAGGTGACGAGGCAACAACAATGACATTTCACGAAGTGCGCTTTCCCGCGTCGCTCAGCTTCGGCTCGACCGGCGGGCCCGAGCGCCGCACGGACATCGTGACGCTGGCCAACGGGTTCGAGGAACGGAACGCGCCCTGGGCACATTCGCGTCGTCGCTACGATGCGGGCGTGTCGATGCGCTCGCTCGATGACATCGAGACGCTGGTGGCCTTCTTCGAGGCGCGCGCCGGCCGGCTGTTCGGGTTCCGCTGGAAGGACTGGACGGACTACAAGTCCTGCCCGCCCTCGGCCGAGGTCGGCTTCGAGGACCAGACGATCGGCACCGGCGACGGCGCGACCCGGGATTTCCAGCTCGTAAAGCGCTATGCCTCGGGGCCGTCGTCCTACGACCGGCCGATCCGAAAGCCCGTGGCCGGCACGATTCGGGTCGGCGTGGCGGGCGACGAGCTTCGCGAAGGAATCCACTGGTCCGTGGATACCTCGACGGGGATCATCACCTTCGCCGAGCCCCCCGCCGCCGGGGCGCCGGTTACCGCCGGCTTCGAGTTCGATGTCCCGGTGCGCTTCGACACGGACCGCATCGAGACCTCGGTCGCCAGCTTCCGCGCCGGCGAGGTGCCGACCGTTCCGGTGGTGGAGGTGCGGATATGACCCCTTCGGAACGCAAGGAGGCGCTGAATGCGCACCTGAAGGGCGGTGCCACGACCCTTTGCCATTGCTGGTCGGTCGAGCGGCGCGACGGGTGGGTGCGCGGGTTCACCGACCATGACCGCGACCTCGTCTTCGAGGGGATCACCTTCCACGCGGACACGGGCCTTGCCGCGACGGCCGTGGCGAGAACCCTTGGCCTGTCGGTCGACAACACCGAGGCGTCGGGCCTTCTGCGCGATGCCGCGATCACCGATGCCGACATCCTGGCCGGCCGGTTCGACGGCGCGAAGGTCCGCGCCTGGCTTGTGAACTGGGCCGATCCCGAGGCGCGGCGTCTGATCTTCGCCGGAGAGTTCGGCGAGGTGCAGCGCACGGGCGAGGCCTTCAGCGCAGAGCTTCGCGGCCTGGCGGAGCGCCTCAACGA
>RFGD01000479.1 GCA_003696705.1 Alphaproteobacteria bacterium
GGCGGAACCGCCCTCCATGGCGGCGACGAAAGCCGACCACTCGAGAGGCAGGGTTTCCGGCAGGCCGTAGCGGTTCTTGGCGAGGAAGGCGGGACGCTCTTCGGTGTGCATGACGCGCGCGCCGGACCCGAGCGCCCGCGTGACCTTCTTGTTGAAGCCGACGTCGGACTTCGCCACCGAGATCCGGTAGTTCGCGAAGAGCACGACGTCCGAGTGCTCCTGCAGCAGCGCGGACGCGCGCGCCTGCAGCTTGATCACGTAGCGGTCGTAGGGCTCGTGCTCGGGGCTGTCGAAGCGCCTGACGTCGGTGTGGGCGATCTGGATGACCGCCATGCCCTTGCGGTCGCGGAGCGCGTTCAGCCGGTCGATGTACTCGCGCCAGATGGTCAGCGCCTCGGCATAGCCCTTGCCGAAGCCGGGGCTCTCGATCGACTGCCAGCCGTTGCGCCGGCAGGCCTCGGCCCAGATCAGCGGCTCCAGCCAGTCCACGCTGTCGACGACGACCGTCGAATAGGCGTGGTCCTCGTCGAGCAGGGCGTCGAGCGCCTCGGCGACCTCCGCGTAGCTCGTCGCCAGCGGGAAGTGCGGCACCTGAAGCGTGCCGAGACCGTCCTCGGTGAGGACGAAGACCGGCGCGTCGGCGGACGCGGCGAAGGTGGATTTGCCGATGCCGGCGACGCCGTGGATCAGCACGCGCGGCGGGCGCAGAGCCGTCGAGGTTTGGAGGGATGCGAGCGAGATGGCCATCAGCGCGCCTCCTCGTCGAGCAGCAGCCGGAACTTCGGCTTGGCCGTCCGGACCGTGCGGGCGGGCTCGAACTCCTGGCGGATGTCCTTCGGCCAGGCGGTGTACTTGCGCTCGGGCACGCTGAACGCGATGTCCACGTACTCGGAGGGATCGGCGCCGTCGGCCCGGATCCGCTCGACCAGACCGGCGAGCAACGTCTGGTCCCAATCGACGCGCTTGGGGAGCTCCGCGACCACCGTGACCGGGCCGTCCTGGAAGCGAACGGTGCCGGTGTCCTTGCCCTCTGCGCGGCGGGCCTCCTGTGCCCGGTCGCCGTACTTCAGCGCGATGGCGCCGTCGATCCAGTCACTGAGGTTCTTGGCAGCGCGCAGCTGCTCGTCCGCCTCCTGCTTCAGGAGCGCCAGCTGGTCGCCCGGCAGAGCGGCGATCTCGCCCACCGGCATGGAGGGAAGGTCGTCGAGGGTGATGCGGTTGGAAATCGTCATGGCCGCCCCCTTCACGCCAGTTTCGCGGTGGGCTTGTCGGCCGTGCTCGAGCACTGCCGGCCCGCCTCGTAGGCCTCGACGTCCTCGAGCCGGTACACGACCCGGCCGCCGATCTTGATAAAGGCGGGGCCTTCGCCGCTCCAACGCCAACGCTCCAGCGTGCGCGGGCTGATCTTCCATCGAGCCGCAAGCTCGACCTGGTTGAGATGCGTGACTGACATCTTCGTCTCCTTCGCGTTTGGCCGAATGCCTGCGAAGGAAACTGGGGCATGCGCGGGGAGGAGATGGGGAGGTCAGAGGGAGCGGGAACGGGAGGAATGCGGCTTGAGGCGCCCGAAAACGAAAACGGCCGCCCCGAAGGGCGGCCGGATCGCCGGGATTGTGCGGCGTCAGACTTCGAGCCAGCAGTTGGAGCCGCTTTCCCGAATGACCTCCCGCCATGTCGGGTGGCCCCCGAAGAGGTCCTTCAATCTCTTCACCGAAGGCCCGCATTCGGCTTCCTCGAGAATGCGTGCAAC
>RFGD01000092.1 GCA_003696705.1 Alphaproteobacteria bacterium
ACGCGTTCCAGGCGTGCGCCTTCGACCACTCGGCCACCTCTCCGGCTCACGGGACGCATGTATATCGACACCGGGTCCCGTTTCAAGGGCTCGTCGGCGGGGCGGCGCCTATTCGATGTCGGCGTTGTTGGCCTTGATCGTCTCGAGCACCGCCGCCTCGTCCTCATCCTCGATGCGGCCGAGGAGATCGCGTCGCATGTAGAAGGTCAGCACGGCAACTGCGGCCATGATCTCTCGGCCCTCGCGTTCCTGAATGAGCGTGTCGCGAAGCGCCGAATCGAGAAGCGCCAGCACCTTCGAGAAATGCCCGATGACCTCGGCGCTGCCGATCATGGCAAGCTTGTGGTTCAGCACCCGAAGCTCGGCCAGCGCATCCGGTGCCAGCCGCCCCTTTTCGACGATTTCGCCCAGATGCTCGATCAGCGCCGTGTAGGTCGCCGCCTTCTGGTCGAGCAGCAAGACCTGACCTTCCTTGCGCAGTTCAAGTTCGGTCTGGCGATTGAGAAGCGCAGCCGTGATCAACACCGTCGCGATCGCGCCGATGAAGACCAGGAGGATTTCCTGGCTGTAGGGAAATTCGTCGGCAACGTGATAGAAGTAGCGGAAGGTGGCATAGCCCACGACAAGGGTCGCAATGACCAGAAGGTGCGGGCCGGCCTTCCGAAAACGCGCCATCATGGGGCGGTCCCGTCTTCATCTTCGACGTAAATGGTCACGCGGCGGTTCTGTCGCCCCTTCTTCTCGATCTTGCCAAGGCGGACGCGGCCGATCTCTCGGGTCCGCGCGACATGCGTGCCGCCACAGGGCTGAAGATCGACGACCTGATCGGCCGTGCCGATCCGCACGAGGCGGACGCGTCCCTGCCCCATGGGTGGCCTGACCGACATCGTCTTCACCAGCCCCGGGTTGGCCGCCAGTTCCTCGTCGGTGATCCACGTTTCGGTGACCGGCAGGTCGCGGGCGACAAGCGCGTTCAGCGCCTCTTCGAGCGCGGCCTTGTCGGCGGGCGCCTCGGGCATGTCGAAATCCAGACGGCCCTTGCCGGCGCTGATCGCACCGCCGGTCACCGGCAAGGGGATGACGACCGACAGAAGATGGAGCGCCGTATGGACGCGCATGTGCGCATGGCGCCGCTCCCAGTCGAGGACCTGGCGCACGGTCGTCCCCGGCCGCGGCGCCGTGGCGCCCTCCGCCAGGACCAGAAGAGCCGTGCCGTCGTCGGCCTTCCGGGTGGTCTCGACCCGCGCTTCGCCGCCTTCCCAGACAAGACGGCCGCTGTCGCCCGGCTGCCCGCCCCCGGTCGGGTAGAACAGGCTTCTGTCGACCGCAACGCAGCCGTCCTCGACGGCGATGACGCGGGCTTCGGCTTCACGGGCATAAGGGTCGGTGCGATAGACGGGCTCGGTCATGTTTCCTCCGACGTGCCCGAGGCGCGCAGGGCCTCGGCATTGCGGAACCAGATGTCACGTTGCGGGAAGGGAATTTCGATCCCCTCCTCGGCGAAGCGGCGGGCGATCTCGTGGTTCAGATCCGAGGTCACCGACAGGATCCAGTTGACATCCTTCAGGATGGCCCGGATCTCGAAGTCGAGCGAACTGGCGCCGAAGCCGCGGAACAGGACGACCGGCGGGGGAAACTGCTCGACCAGCGGATGGGACCTGGCGATTTCCGACAGGATCTCCTCGACCTTGCGCGTGTCGGTGCCATAGGCGACGCCCACCGGAACCTTCACCCGCCCGAGCGGGTTCGAAAGCGTGTAGTTCGTCACCGGCCCCGAGATGAGATCGGCGTTCGGCAGGATGACGTCCGAGCGGTCGAAGGTCTCGATACGGGTCGAGCGCACGGAAATGTCGCGCACATATCCCTGGACCGAGCCGACCTCGATCCAGTCGCCTTCCTTGATGGGGCGCTCGAACAGAAGGATGATGCCGGCGACGAAGTTCTGGACCACGTTCTGAAGCCCGAAACCGATGCCGACCGACAGCGCCCCGGCCACGATGGCAAGCGACGACAGGTCGATGCCGGTGGCCGAGATCGCGACAAGCGCCGAGACGAATACGCCCACGTAGCCGACGCCCGAAACCAGCGCCGTCCGCGCGCCCGGATCAAGGCGCGTGCGCGGCAGCACCGTGTTGCGCAAGGATCCCTGCAACAACCGTGTCGCCGTGTAGCCGATCGAGAAGACGAGCACGAACACCAGAAAGTCCGACGGCGAAATGTGCGTCTGCCCGACCTTCACGCCGGCAAGAAAGGCGGACCAGAGCTCGGTCAGATCGGTGACGCGCGCGCCCCAGACGAGCGCGATGATCGGCAGAAGAAGGATCGCCAGCGCCAGATTGACGAGGACCGGAACGAGGGCGTCGGCGGCACTCTCGCGCCCGACAAGCCGCGCGTAAAGAAGGGGAACCGTCCGCTGCACGATGACAAGGGCACCAAGAAGCCCGAGCGTCGTGGACGTCGGAATGACCATGAGGCGTCCGACCGGGACATAGCCGACAGCGGCCATCACCGGGCCGACGACGGCGGCCGCCGCCAGAAGCTGACCCAGGCGGAGCAAGAGCCACTGCGGCGCCGCGCCGACACCGGACGCCGCGCCTTCGCCCCGCTGGCGTGCCGCCGCGCGCAGGTAGCGGCCGATCTGGAAGAGGAACAGCCCGCCAAGGACGATCAGCGGGAAGTGGACAAGGGCCGTCGCCTCATCCGACAGCTGCATGACCTCGGCGAAGGGCGTGGCCATGAGGTCGAAGGCCACCACGTGCCCCAACCCCACGACGGCCCACCAGGCAAGGCGCCGGGTGCGCGCGTCAAGCTCTGCGAAGATGGTCTCGTCCCGCCCGAAGAAGCCCCAGGCGACCCATATCGAGCCGGCGATGGCGACGCTGGCGGGCAGAAGAGTCGGCAACAGAAGGCTGCCCCGCACGCCCAGCATGTCCGAGATCACCGCCGCACGGATGATGAGCGCGACGCCGGCAACCGGCGCGGCCAGCGTGAGAAGCGAAACCCCGAAGCGGATGATGGCCCGTTCCTCGGCGGTTGCCACATGCGCCTCGAGCCGGTCGCGCCAGCGCACCGCGATGCGGCGCGCCGGGCCCAGAAGAAAGATCCCGAGAAGCGCAAGGAAGCCGATGACGGGCAGATCGGCGCGCAATGCGGTCCGCCGGCGTTCGCTGTTCCACGCGTCGCCAAGCTCTCGGCCAAGGTCGGAATAGGCCCGTGCCAGGTCCGACAGCCCCGCCCGCCAGTTCTGCGGGTTGAGGGGGCTTGGCATGACGCGCAGCAAGGCTTCTGCCTGCGCGGCCCGGATCTGGTTGTCGATCTCGGCGATCAACCCTTCGGCCTCGGCAAGCGCCGCCTGCGCGGCCTTCACGGGCGCCTCGAGCTTCTGAAGTTCTTCGGTGAGGCGTGCGCGCTCGGCGGCAATTTCGGCCGGTTCGGCGCTTCCATCCTCGGGGACGGGGCCAAGCGCCTCGATCTGCTTTCGCAGGGTCTCGATCCGACTCGCGTTGCGTTCGGCCGCCGCGGCGAAGGTGTCTCGAAAGGCAACCAGCTGGGTGCGCAGTTCTTCAAGCGCGTCAACCGATGCGCGGCCGGCCTCGACCACGTCATGGGCACGGGCGGCGGTGGACTTCCACGCCTCGTAGTCCACGGGCGCGGCGGACTGCTGCGCGATGGCCGCCCCGAACAGCAGAAGAACCGCCGCAAGAGCGGCCGCCAGGATGTTGGCAACGCGGCTCATTCGTTCACGAACACCTCGGGAAGCGGGCGCGGCGCCCTGTCGAGCCATGCCGGCACGGGAAGCCCCTTTTCCTTCAGGAAGGCCGGGTTGAACAGCTTCGACTGATACCGGGTGCCGTAGTCGCAAAGCATCGTCACAATGGTATGGCCCGGCCCCAGCTCCCGCGCCATGCGCATGGCACCGGCGACGTTGACCCCGGACGAGCCGCCGAGGCACAGGCCTTCATGCTCGAGCAGATCGAATATCACCGGAAGGGCCTCGGCGTCGGGGATGCGATAGGCAAGATCGGGCCGGAACCCTTCAAGGTTTCCGGTGATGCGCCCCTGCCCGATCCCCTCGGTGATCGAGCTTCCCTCGGCCTTGAACTCGCCCGTGGTGTAATAGCTGTAAAGCGCCGCGCCCTCGGGGTCGGCAAGGCCGATCTTCACCCCCTTCGGCGCCAGCGCCATGGCAACGCCGGCCAGCGTGCCGCCGGTGCCGACCGCACAGATGAAACCGTCGACCTTGCCACCGGTCTGTTCCCAGATCTCGGGGCCCGTGGTCTCGACATGGGCCTGCCGGTTGGCCGTGTTGTCGAACTGGTTGGCCCAGATCGCGCCGTTCGGCTCGGTCCGGGCCAGCGCCTCGGCAAGCCTGCCCGAATAGCGCACGTAGTTGTTCGGGTTGCGGTAGGGCACCGCCGGCACCTCGACAAGCTCGGCCCCGGCAAGGCGCAGCATGTCCTTCTTTTCCTGACTCTGCGTCTCGGGGATGACGATGACGGTGCGAAAGCCCATGGAGGCCCCGACAAGCGCAAGGCCGATGCCCGTGTTCCCGGCCGTCCCTTCGACGATGGTCCCGCCCGGACGAAGGGCGCCCCGCCTGACGGCGTCGCGGATGATGTAGAGCGCCGCCCGATCCTTAACCGACTGGCCGGGGTTCATGAACTCGGCCTTGCCGAGGATCTCGCAGCCGGTGGCCTCGCTCGGCCCGCGCAGCCGAATGAGGGGTGTCCTGCCGATGCTGTCGGGCATGTCCTTGCAAACGCGCATGCGGTCGTCCCTTTCCGTCGTTCCGATCCTTGATAGGCGAGGCCCGCGGCCACCTCAAGCGGCGCGAAGCCGATCGCGGTTCGCCGCAAGCCACATGAGCGAGAGGATGAGGGGGGCGGTGTCGGCCTCGCCCGTGGAAAGAAGCTCCATCGCCGCCGGGAAGCCGAGGACATGGGCACGGATGTCCTCGTGCTCGGCCGCGGCGCCGGCAATGCGGGCGGCCGCATCGCCGAGATCGGCAATCCCGACATAGGAAACGACGTATTCGGTCACGGCCCCCGGCGTGGGGTAGTAGCGCGCCACCTCGTGCAGCGCGCCAAGCGTCAGCCGCGCCTCTTCCATGGCCTCGCGGCGGGCGGTCTCGGCGTGGGTCTCGCCGGCGTCTCGGCGACCGGCGATGGCCTCGAGCGTCCATGGCGCCGGCGCCCCGCGAAGGAACGGCCCCGCCCGGAACTGCTCGACCAGAAGGACGCGGTCGCGGACCGGATCGTAGGGCAGGACCGTGACCGCTTCCGTCATCAGAAAGCCTGCGCGCTCCACCGGCGCGCTCCAGCCGCCGTCGAAAAGCCGGTGCCGAAGCCGGACCTCGTCGACCCTGAAGAAGTCGAGGTAGGGATGGCGCGTCCCGAGGACCTCGACATCGGCGGCCGTCAGGCCCGAACGGACGTTCTGTGGCGGCGTGTCTTCGGCGGCCGAAACGCGGGACTGGGCACGCGCGTGGATGACGTGAAGAAGGCGCGACAGCCCGGCCGCCGAGCCGCGGCTTCGGTGCCAGAGGATTTCGGCCGCCGCAACCTCTGCAACCGGCCCAAGTTCGGCCGCCCAGCCGGCGGCGTCGAACGGAAGAGGCCAGTCACCGCGTGCGCCTTCGGGCACCCGCCAGAGCAGGACCCGGACCTCGTGGCCTTCTGCGGTCGCGACCTCCTCGACGGGTTCGAGGCCGAAGGCGGCGGCATGAAAGCCGAGCCGCGCCGCCGCGTCGTCGTCGAGGCGCGCAACCTGCCCCTGAAGGGCATCGCCCGCCGCCGCCATGGGCGCCGCCAGAAGCCTGTCGGCACGCAATGCGGCGCGGTAGCCGTCAAGCCGTGCCGGCCGAAGCGCACCCGGCGCGCCGCCGAGAACGGCGCGAAGAAGCGGCGGATGGTCCAGCGATCCGCCCAGAAAGACGTCCATGCCTTGCCTCCGTCACAGCCCGTCGCGGTCGTTCGGACCCCGCCCGATCAGTCCCACCTGCGGGCGGCCCATTCGGTAAGCCAACCGGCAAGGATCGAGCCCACGACAAGCGTGCCGATCACCTCGACGGAGAGCATGAGCGCCGCGTAATCGGCCATCTGGGCGGGAATGTCGAGAACGGCCTCGGTAGGACCGCCGTAGCGCTTCTTGAGCGATTTCAGAACCATGCCCCTGAGCGAAAAGGCGAAGGCCACCCAGAAGACCATGGTCACGCCCGTACGGATCCCGACCCCGACGGCAGCGCGATAGCCCTTGCCGGAAAGCGGCCCGCCGACAAACCAGCCGCAAAGCGCGGCGATCACCGCCGAGGTGGCCGGGAAATACGTGGCCTGCGTGCCTTCGGGAAGCGCCGGGATATAGAGCGTCGCGGCAAGATAGGCGACGGCCGCGTAGGCAAGCGCGGCGACGAGTCGGGACGCTGTCGGCATGGGACCCTCTTCCTTCCTGACCGGCGGCGGACACGCCACGGCCCGAGTTTTCCCTGCCCGGCCGCCGGACGCAAGCGCCAAGCGCCGCGAATGTCAGATCTCGCGGTCCAGCGCTTCCACAAGCCGCTCGATCTCGCGCTCGTGCGTATAGTGAACGAACGAAAGCCTGAGGACCCCCTTCGACGGATCGACGCCCAGCCCCTTCAATGTGCGCACGGCATAGAAGTCGCCGCCGGCACACATGATCCCGTGGCCCGCCAGGCGGGCGGCCGCCGCCTCTCCGGGTTCGTCAAGCTCGACGGCGACGGTGGGCGCACGGCCGGCCGCCTCGGTCGGTCCCAGAAGGCGAATGCCCGGACGATCCCGCAGCCAGGCGAGAAGCGGCTCGAGAAGCGCAGTCTCGCGCCGGCGCATCAGACCGGCGACGACGCGGGCGCGGTCGACCGGCTCGGCCTCGGTCTCGACATGCTGGGCATAGACGGTGTCCACATACTCGGCGATGCCGGCCGCGGCCGCGACCTGGGCATGGTCCGGGCCAGCCGGCGTGAAACGCTTGACCGGATCGGCGGCATTGAACCAGTGGCACTGGGCCGGCAGCACCTCGGCCAGGGCCCGCCGGACGACCATGATGCCCTGATGCGGCCCATAGGTCTTGTAGGCGGAAAACAGGTAGATGTCGGCGCCAAGCTCGGACACGTCCGGAAACCCGTGCGGAGCGTAGGAGACACCGTCCACACAGACATGGGCGCCGACGTCATGGGCCATGTCGGCGATCTGGCGGACCGGATTGATCTCTCCGACGATGTTCGAACAGTGGGGAAAGCAGACGAGGCGCACGCGCTCGTCCAGAAGCGCGGCCAGTGCGGCGGGGTCGAGATGCCCCGTCTCGGGGTCCATCCGCCATTCGCGGACCTCGATTCCGTCCTCGGCAAGGCGCCGCCACACGCCCGAGTTGGCCTCGTGATCCTGATCCGTGACCACGATGGCATCGCCGGGCTGCAACAGCCGACGGAACGCCTGCGACAGGACATAGGTGTTCTGGCTGGTCGACGGGCCGAACGACAGCTCGTCCTCCGCGACACCAAGCATGGCCGAGATGCGCCGGCGCGCCTCGTCCATCTCGGCGCCGGCGACGACCGAAGCCGGATAGGGGCCATAGGGCTGAACCTTGCGGACGCGATAGAAGCGCGCCAGCCGATCGGTCACGAAGCGGCAGGCATAGGAGCCACCGGCATTCTCGAAGAAGGCCTGACCCTTGAGTTCGTGGGACGCGAAAGCGGGAAAGTGCGCGCGAACAAGATTGACGTCCAGTTCCGTCTGGTCACCGTCAAGCATCTACCGACACCTCGCTTACCAACCACATCCCTGACTTGCGGTGACGCGCTGCACCTCCCGCCCCGCTTGTTCTACCGAGAAATTCGCCCCGATCAATACCCTTGCACCCGAACGGCCGGGGCCGGCCGAAAATACCGGCCGCCGGCGGCGCATGAATCAGGCGTTGACGTCGACGACGACGCGCCCCTTCACCTGCCCCTTGAGGATGGCCTTGCCCAGCTCGGGCAAATCGGCAAGCGTCGCGGGTTGGACCATGGCCTCGAGCTTGTCCATGGGCAGGTCCTTCGCGATCCTGCCCCAGGCGCGGACGCGGTCCTCGTAGGGACGCATGACACTGTCGATGCCCAGAAGATTGACGCCGCGCAGAAGGAAGGGAATGACCGTGGTCTCGAGCTTGGCGCCGCCGGCCAGACCGACGGCCGCCGCCGAGCAACCATACTTGAGCTGCGCCAGCACGCGGGCCAGCATGACCCCGCCCACCGCGTCGACGCACCCCGCCCAGGTTTCCTTCTCGAGCGGGCGGCCCGAGGGGGTGTTCAGCTCGTCGCGGGGAACGATGGTCGTGGCGCCAAGGCCCTTCAGGTAGTCGGCGGCCTCGGGCCGGCCGGTCACGGCCGCCACCTCATGCCCCAGATTTGCAAGGATCGCGGTCGCGACCGAGCCGACGCCCCCCGCCGCACCCGTCACAAGGACCGGGCCGTTTCCGGGTTTCAGACCGTGATCTTCCAGCGCCATCACGGCCAGCATCGCCGTGAACCCGGCGGTGCCGACGGCCATCGCCTGGCGCGTCGTCAGTCCCTCGGGCAGCGGCACCAGCCAGTCGGCCTTCACGCGCGCCTTCTGGGCGTAGCCGCCCCACCAGATTTCGCCCACGCGCCAGCCGGTCAGCACCACCTTGTCGCCCGGTTTGTAGCGCGGATCATCGGACGCCTCGACGGTGCCGGCAAAGTCGATGCCCGGAACATGCGGATAGCTTTTCACAAGCCCGCCCCCCGACGGGCTCATGCACAGGCCGTCCTTGTAGTTGACCGTCGAATATTCGACCGCCACCGTGACATCGCCTTCCGCGGGAAGCTGGCCTTCGTCCAGTTCCTTCACGCCAAGCGTGAAGTTGCCCTCCGCGTCCTTCTCTGCAACCAGCGCCTTGAACATCGCAATTTCCTTCCTGTTTGTCCTTCGTGTCTTCCGCCGCTCAGATCCAGAACGTGTCCCGAACAAGGACCGGCCGGCGTCCCGCGGGCGTCTCGACCTCAAGCCGGGTGCCCGGATCCCAATGCGTCATCCGCACCATCCCGATCGCGACATTCGTCCCGAAATCGGGCGACCAGGCGGCGGAACTGACGTGGCCGACCCGCCGGTCGCCGTCGACAACGGGCCACAGCCGGTCACAGGCCGGCACGGCCTCGCCCTCGATCTCGAGCGGGCGGATCTGGCGGACAGGTCCTTCGATGGCAACGCGCAACAGCGCATCGCGACCCACGCAGCCGATCGCCGAATGGGTGTCACAGAACTTGCCGAGACCGCACTCGTGCGGCGTGTTCTCGCGCGTCATGTCATTGCCGTAGGACAGGAGTCCGCCCTCGATGCGCTCGATGAGGTTCGGGCAGCCGGCGCGGACGTCGAGGTCCCTGCCCTCGGCCATGAGTGCATTCCAAAGCGCCATGCCGATCGAGCCGGGCGAGACATAAATCTCGAACCCTCCCTGCTTCGAATAGCCGGACCGGGCGATGACAAGGGGATAGCCCTCGAAGTCGAAGATGCTGTAGCGGAAGAACCGCACGTCGCGGACGCTATCCCCGAAGACCCGCGCCATCAGATCGTCCGCCAGGGGCCCCTGCACGGCCAGGGGCGAGACGTCGGGCTCGTCGACCAGCACATCGAGCCGCCAGCCGTGGACGATGCCCTTGACCCAGTAGAGAAGATCGCTGTCGGCGATCGAGATCCACCAGCGGTCCTCGGCAAGCTTGATCGCCACGGGATCGTTGAGCATGCCGCCCGTCTCGTCGACGATCGGCACGTAAAGACAACGACCCGGGTTCACGCCGCGAAGGTCGCGCGGGGTCAGCATCTGCATCAGCCGGCCGGCGTCGGGCCCGCGAAGCTCGACCTGCCGTTCGCAAGCGACATCCCAGACCTGAACGGCCGACTTCAGGTGGCGGTAATCCTCTTCCACCGAGCGGAAGACCGTCGGCAACAGCATGTGATTGTAGACCGTGTAGGCCTTCACGCCCGCGGCCTCGACACCTTCCGAAAACGGCGTCCGGCGCAGCCGGCGCGACGGCGACAGCGCAACCATGGCCGCCCCCTACTTGCGGATCTCGGGGCCGGACCAGTCGATCTGGCAGATCTCGGCCGAGCGCCCGTCAAAGTCCCAGACCCGCCCGAAAGCGCGGACGCGCCCCTTGGTCGCGGTCGCCACCGTGATGTCGGGACCCATCCAGTATTCGGTATTGTGCACCACGATGTCCTCGGACGGGTCGCGCCCCTTGACGGGCACCACCTCTCCCTGAATGGCCTTGCCGACGATCAGCCGGCGCGTCTTGCCCTCGGTCTCGAACGAAACGGGGGCGCGGTCGGCCCCGAGGAACTCGGAGACGAGAAGCCGGAAAAGCCCCGTCGTTCCCTTCGCCTTGCCCGAGAAGATGTTCACGAGGCCGTCGAAGGCCGCGTCCGAGGCCCGCTCGTCGATCCATGCAGCGGCCTTCCAGTTCCCCCGCGCCATCAGGCCCGGGATCTCGAGCATCAGCCCGACATTGAGCCCCGAGAGATCCTCGTCGCCATAGTGGCCTTCGTCGATGCGAACGCCGGCCCAGGCCATGCACACCCCCTCGGTCGGGGGGTGCTTCCCCAGACTGACGACGCAAGGGCAGAAGACCGTGCAGTTGCAGTTGAGGATGAGCTCGCCGCGGATGGCCCAGGGCACCGTGCCCGTCGCCGCCGTGGTTTCCGTTTTCGTGTCCATGACTTCCATCCCTTTTCCAGGAAACCGCCCGAAGGCTAGACCCAGGCCGCGGCAAGCGTGCCGATGCCCGCAATGACCAGAAGCGCGCCGAGGGGCCGCGTGATGGGCCGCCCCAGGTCCGGAAGCTTCTCGACCGCCATCAACACGGTCGCAAGCCCCATGAAAAGAAGGTTCGAAAGGCCGCCGACGAAGGCAAGAAGCATCAGCGCCCAGCAGCAGCCAAGACACACCGCCCCAAGCCGAAGCCCAAGCGCGAAGGCACCGCGGGCGCCGGCCGTCGGCTCCCAATGCGCCATGAAGAAGACAAGCGGGCTGCGGCATGCCGACAGACAGGCGTCCTTCAGGGCCGAGAACTGGTAAAACCCGGCCAGCAGAAGGAAGGCCCCACCCATGGCCGGCGCCGTCAGGACACCCGCGGGCGTCACCCAGCCGGCCGAAAGAAGCGCCAGCTGAAGACCGGCGGCCAGGGCCGAAAATCCGAGCCAGACAAGAAGATAGCCCGTCCAGAGCACGAGGCTGTCGCGCCGCCGGGCCGCCCCTGCCCCGGCCAGATGCTCGAAGGTGCGAAAGGCGGGAAAGGCCGTCGGCGCCATCATTGCAAGGGACATGACCGCCCACATCGCCGTCATCCGCAGAAAGCCCGCGCTGTCGGCCGTCGCCGTGCAAAGCCCCTTCCAGAAACCGGCGCCGCCAAGGCGCGACGCCGCGACCAGATCGGCCGGCGGCGACATTGCCCAAAGCGCCGTCCAGGCCAGAAGCACGGCGCCGAAAAAGGCCAGCCAGTGCCACCCGTCCCTCAAACGCCAGGCTGCCGCGGTCGCCATGGACGATGCCTCCCCACACCGTATCGCGATCCCGCGCGGGAAGCGTTCGCTTGCCGCGGACGGGATTCGGCTTCATTGTGGCGAATATGGCAGACGACGAAATGTCTGACAAATGGATTGTGGGGACCCACGCATGACCTCTTCCAGCGGGCCGATGGGCACGACGCTCGACCCGGGGCGCGACCTTTCGGCCCAGATCGCGGAAGCCATTCGCGACGCCATCGTGGCGGGCCGGCTGATCGTCGACGAGCGGCTGCCGTCGGAAGCCGAACTGGCCGAAGCGTTCGGCGTCTCGCGGCCAACGGTGCGCGAGGCGCTGAAGCGGCTGGCCGCGCAGAACCTGATCCGGACGCAGCGCGGCGCCTCGGGCGGGGCCTTCGTCAACCGGCTTTCCTTCGACGAGGCGCAGGGCCAGATGGTGACGACCTCGACGCTGCTTCTGTCCATGAACGAGGTCGATTTCGAAACCGCCTGCGAGGCGCGCTTCGCACTCGAACGCGCCTGCGTGCCGCTTGCCGCGCGGCGGCGCACGGCCGACCACCTTGCCGCGATGAAGGCCGAGATCGAACGCCAGTCGCAGGCCGGTCTTTCGGACGAGGCGTTCTGTGCCTCGGACGTGGCCTTTCATCGGGCCCTTGTCGATGCGGCCGGAAACCCGATCCTGTCCTATCAGCTGGCCGGCGCGGTCGAGGCGATCGAGCCTCTCATGAACATGATCACCTTCACGGCGCGCGATCGCGCCCGGATCGTTGCCCTTCACCGGGAAATCGCGGCGGCGATAGAGGCCGGCGACGCCGAAGGCGCCGAAGCGGCGCTTTCGCGGCTTTCGGCCTACGCCGTCGAACTGGCCGATCATGTGCGCCGGGCGCGCGCGGCGCGGCGGCAACGCGCGACCGAAGCCCGCTTGCCTGACGGCCCCGCCTCTCATACCGTCGAGTGACGCCATCGCGCGCAAGAGAACAACAAGACGAACCACCAACGGGAGTTCTGCACATGATCCGAAAGACGCTGGCCGTTTTCGCCGTGACAACGGGCCTTGCCGGGACGGCGCTGGCCGCCGACCCTGACCTTCTGGTCTTCGACTGGTCCGGCTACGAGGATCCGGGATTCTACCAGGCCTACATCGAGAAGCATGGCGACGGGCCAAGCTTTGCCTTCTTCGGCGACGACGACGAGGCCTTTCAGAAGCTGGCATCGGGCTTTCGGGCCGATGTTGCGCACCCGTGCTCGCAGATGGTGTCGAAATACCGCGACCGCGGCCTGATCGAACCATGGGACACAAGCCGCATCCCGGCATATGGCGACATCAACCCCGCCTACATCGATTCGCCGATCTTCAAGGACGAGGCCGGCGCCTGGTTCATCCCCGCCGACATCGGCCAGACGGGCGTCGCCTACAACACCGAGAAGGTGCCCGAGTCCGACGTCGAAAGCCTCGATGTCTTCCTTGACCCCAAATACGCCGGCCGCATCGCCCTGCCGGACAACACCGATGACATCTGGGCCCTGGCGCTTTTGGCGACGGGCATCAGCGACTGGACGAAGATCACCGAAGAAGACATTGACAAGGCGGGTAAATGGCTTCGGAAGGCCCACCAGAATGTGCGCGCCTACTGGGCCGACGGCGCCGAACTGTCGCAGCTCATGGCAACCGGCGAGGTGCTGATCTCCTGGGCCTGGAACGAGACGCCGACGACGCTTGTTGCCGAGGGTCACCCGGTCGCCTTCAAGCGCGACACGCGCGAAGGCTACTCGACCTGGTTCTGCGGCTACGTGAACCTCAAGGACGGGCCGGGCTCGGAAGACAAGGCCTATGACTTCATCAACGCCTGGCTGGCGCCCGAGACGGCCGAATACATCGTGACCGAGTGGGGGTATGGACATTCCAACCAGAAGGCGATGGATGCGATCCCGGCCGAAACCCTGGCCGAGGTCGGCCTTGACCCTGTCGACGCGCCGGCCCTGGCGCAGGTGCCGATGGACAACGCGCTTCGCGACCGCATGGTCGAGGAGTTCGAGAAGATCAAGGCCGGGTTCTGACCGCGCACGCGGCCGGCCACGCCCCGCGGAACGGCCCACGACCGGCCACCACGACAGATCCGGCGGCGCCCCCCGAAAGGGCGCCGCCCTTTCTCTTTCCTGCGGGGCATCTCGGGTCCGTGGCCCCTTGAACCCGCCGGCGCCGGGCCTTATCTTTTCCTCGTCCCGGCGACGGGACTATGGCGATAAACGCGCACGGAATAAGCGGACCGGACCCGGGGGCGGTACCCGGCGGCTCCACCAGAAATCCCGCGTTGGGGGAAGCATGGGGCCGAAACAGGATCGACGGACGTGTAAAGGTGTTGCTTTCGCCCGGTGAGGTACCACCGTTATCGGTCCAAAGCACATAGTTGCCAACGACAACCGTGCTCCGGTTGCGCTCGCTGCGTAAGTAGCGCGCAAGACCGAAATCTGAAGTCCAGTCGTCAAGCAACGGCTGGCGGGGTCCGCAGGCACCTGGCAACAGAAGCCTGCACTTTCATTTGCCATCTCCCTGATTTCATCCCGAAAGCCCGCCTTCGCGCGGCGACGGGTGCGCGGCCGGCCGGCCCTGCGTTGACGCGGGGTCACGAATTGGCGCGCGTGCCCCGCCGAGCCCCTTCCCTTCGGTCGGGAAATCCCTATGGTCGGGAGGTGAAGGGAGGCCGAAGGCATGACGACTCGCTCCATCGACTACGGAAGGCTGATGCACCGGGCCATGCGCGGGCTCATCGTCGACGTCCTGTCGGACGTCGCCCGGGACGGCCTGCCGGGAGAGCACCACTTCTTCATCACCTTCGACACGCGTCACCCCGGCGTCGAGATGGCCGACTGGCTGAGAGAGCGCTACCCCGACAGCATGACGATCGTCCTGCAACACTGGTTCGATGCGCTCGAGGTTACGCCCGACGCCTTCGGCGTGACCCTCAACTTCGGCGATCAGCCCGAACGGCTGGTGGTGCCCTTCGACGCGGTCCAGACCTTCGTCGATCCGTCCGTCGAATTCGGCCTTCGCTTCGAGACGCACGAGGCCGAGGAAGAACCGGCCGACACCGAGGAGGCACCCGCGCTCGATACGGCCGAGGACACCGGCGAAGGCCCCGACACCCAGCCCGGCGACGCCGAGATCGTCAGCCTCGACAAGTTTCGGAAATAGCGCTAACGCGCGTTCCCTCCATTGTTTTTGCCTTCCCGTCGGCCTATAGCCGGGCCGGACAGATCGGAGGAAGGTATTCATGACCCAGACGCGCATCGAATCGGACAGCTTCGGCGAACTCGAGGTGCCGGCCGACAAGTACTGGGGCGCGCAGACCCAGCGCAGCCTCCAGAACTTCCCCATCGGCTGGGAGCGCCAGCCCGTCGCCATCATTCGCGCCCTTGGCGTCATCAAGAAGGCCGCCGCCCTTGCCAACATGGAGCTTGGCAACCTTGACGAGCGCCGCGGCAACGCAATCGTCCAGGCCGCGACCGAGGTCATCGAGGGCAAGTTCGACGATCACTTCCCGCTGGTCGTGTGGCAGACGGGCTCGGGCACGCAGTCGAACATGAACGCCAACGAGGTCATCGCCAACCGCGCCATCGAGATCCTGGGTGGCAAGATCGGTTCGAAGGACCCGGTCCACCCGAACGACCATGTCAACATGGGCCAGTCTTCGAACGACACCTTCCCGACGGCGATGCACATCGCGACCGCGCGCATGGCGCACGATGTGCTCTTGCCCGGACTGCGCCACCTGCACGAAGCGCTGAAGGCCAAGTCCGAGGAATTCAAGGACATCATCAAGATCGGGCGAACCCACACGCAGGACGCGACGCCGCTGACCCTCGGGCAGGAATTCTCGGGCTATGCGCATCAGATAGCCAAGGGGATCGAGCGCGTCGAAAGCGCGCTTGGCGACATCTACGAACTGGCCCAGGGCGGCACGGCTGTCGGCACCGGGCTCAATACGAAGAAGGGCTGGGCCGAGCTCGTCGCCGCCAAGATCGCCGAGATCACCGGTCTTCCCTTCGTCACGGCCCCGAACAAGTTCGAGGCGCTGGCCGCCCATGACGCCATGGTCATGATGTCGGGCGCCATCCGCACGGCGGCGGCCTCGGCCTTCAAGATTGCCAACGATATCCGGTTCCTCGGCTCGGGGCCGCGCTCGGGGCTCGGGGAGCTCATCCTGCCCGAAAACGAACCGGGTTCGTCGATCATGCCGGGCAAGGTCAACCCCACACAGGCCGAGGCGCTGACCCAGGTGGCGGCCCATGTCATGGGCAACGACGCCGCCGTCGGCTTTGCCGGCAGCCAGGGGCACTTCGAACTCAACGTCTACAAGCCGATGATCGCCTACAACGTGCTGCAGTCGATGCAGCTTCTCGGCGACGCCGCCCGCAGCTTCACCGACCGCTGCGTCGTCGGCATCCGCGCGAATGTCGAGCGCATCGAGAAGCTGATGCGCGAAAGCCTCATGCTGGTGACGGCGCTGGCCCCCGAGATCGGCTATGACAAGGCCACCATCGTCGCCAAGACCGCGCACAAGAACGGCACCACTCTTCGCGAAGAAGCCATCCGCCTTGGATTCGTCGATGAGGAGACCTTCGACCGTGTCGTCCGGCCCGAAAAGATGATCGGCCCGAAAGACTGAGGCACCGGACAGGAGCCATGGACGAGAAACCGGTGAACCTGAACAAGGCGCGCAAGGCCCGTGCCCGGGCCGAGGCGCGCCGGCAGGCGGACGAGAACGCCGTGCGCTTCGGCCGAACGAAGGCCCAGCGCCTTCTCGAGGCGGCCCGGAACGAGAAGGCCCGCCGCATGCTGGACCGCCACCGGGTCGAGGACGACCCCGACGCCGAGGCCTGACGACCGGCAGGGATGCAACGGGGGCCGACGGCGCCGCGGCCGCGCGGGACCCGATCGCGGCCGGGCGGCCCGGCTCACCCCTTGCCCTCAGTCCGTTGCGGGCGCGATGGACGGACCCGGGCCCTTCGCCCGGCTGCGCCGTCAGGCACCAAACCCGCCGTTCGCGAAAGAAAAACGGGCCGCCCCCGAAGGGACGGCCCGAATGGGTGCCAATTTTCGCGCCCGGGCGCGTTTTCAGTGCGTGCGCCCCGTCGCCTCCTCGGCGGCTTCGGCCTTCACGGCCGCCTTCTTGGCGGCTTCCGCGGCCTCGGCGGCCTCGTCCCACTCGATGGGCTCGGGCTTGCGGACGAGGGCATGTTCCAGGACTTCGCGAACGTGGCGGACCGGAATGATCTCGAGCCCTTCCTTCACGTTGTCCGGGATCTCGGCCAGGTCCTTGGCATTCTCCTCGGGGATCAGCACCGTCTTGATGCCACCCCGAAGGGCCGCAAGAAGCTTCTCCTTGAGCCCGCCGATGGGCAGGACGTTGCCGCGCAAGGTGACCTCGCCGGTCATGGCGATGTCCTTGCGGACCGGGATGCCCGTCAGGACCGAAACCATCGCCGTGACCATCGCGATGCCGGCCGACGGCCCGTCCTTGGGCGTCGCTCCCTCGGGGACGTGGACGTGGATGTCCCAGCGCTCGAAGTCGGTCGGCTTGACGCCGATCTCGGGCGCGATCGAACGCACGAAGCTTGACGCCGCGTCGATCGATTCCTTCATCACCTCGCCGAGCTTGCCGGTCGCCTTGACCCGCCCCTTGCCAGGGAGCTTCAGCGCCTCGATCGACAGAAGGTCGCCGCCGACGCTGGTCCAGGCCAGCCCGGTCACGACGCCGACCTGATCTTCCTTCTCGGCCAGGCCATAGCGATACTTCCGCACGCCCAGGAAATCCTCGAGGTTCTCGGGCGTGACGACGACCTTCTCGGCCTCGCCCGAGACGATGCGCGTCACCGCCTTCCGCGCAAGCTTCGAGAGCTCGCGCTCGAGGTTCCGGACGCCCGCCTCGCGCGTGTAGTAGCGGATGACGTCCATGATGGCTTCATCCGTGACCTCGAACTCGCCCTTCTTCAGGCCGTGGTTCTTCACGATCTTCGGCAGGAGGTGGCGCCGGGCGATCTGAAGCTTCTCGTCCTCGGTGTAGCCCGACAGGGGGATGATCTCCATCCGGTCCAGAAGCGGGCCCGGGATGTTGTAGGAGTTTGCCGTCGTCACGAACATGACGTTCGACAGGTCGTACTCCACCTCCAGGTAGTGATCGACGAAGGTCGCGTTCTGTTCGGGGTCCAGGACCTCGAGCAGCGCCGCCGCCGGATCACCCCGGAAATCCTGCCCGAGCTTGTCGATCTCGTCGAGAAGGATGAGCGGGTTCGTCGTCTTGGCCTTGCGCATGGCCTGGATGATCTTGCCAGGCATCGAGCCGATATAGGTCCGACGGTGACCGCGGATCTCGGATTCGTCGCGCACGCCGCCAAGGCTGATGCGGATGAACTCGCGCCCCGTGGCCTTCGCGATCGAGCGGCCAAGCGACGTCTTGCCGACGCCCGGCGGGCCGACAAGGCACAGGATCGGCCCCTTCAGCTTGCCCGAGCGGCTTTGCACCGCCAGATACTCGATGATCCGCTCCTTGACCTTCTCGAGCCCGTAGTGATCCTCGTCGAGGATCCGCTGGGCCATCGAAAGGTCCTTCTTGACGCGGCTCTTCTTGCCCCACGGCAGGGACAGCAGCCAGTCGAGATAGTTGCGCACGACCGTCGCCTCGGCCGACATCGGCGACATCGACTTCAGCTTCTTCAGTTCGTGTTCGGCCTTCTCGCGCGCTTCCTTCGAGAGCTTCGTCTTCTGGATCTTCTCCTCGAGCTCCCGGATCTCGGAATCCTCGCCCCCCTCGCCGAGCTCCTGCTGGATCGCCTTCATCTGCTCGTTGAGGTAATACTCGCGCTGGGTCTTCTCCATCTGGCTCTTGACCCGGCTCTTGATCTTGCGCTCGACCTGAAGGACGGACATTTCGCCTTCCATCAGCGCATAGACACGCTCGAGCCGTTCGGCAACGTCCAGCGTCTCGAGGATTTCCTGCTTCTGGGCGACGTCGATCCCCAGATGACCCGCGACCAGATCGGCAAGGCGCGACGGATCCGACGTCTCGGCGACGGCGGCCAGGGCCTCTTCGGGAATGTTCTTCTTGATCTTGGCGTAGCGCTCGAAGTCCTCGACGACGGTGCGCACGAGCGCTTCGACCACGGCAGGGTCGCCCGGCGTCTCTTCAAGGATTTCGACGCGGGCTTCGAAGAATTCATCGGTGCGGACGAACTCGGCAATGCGCACGCGGCTTTGCCCCTCGACCAGCACCTTCACGGTACCGTCGGGAAGCTTCAGAAGCTGGAGGACATTGGCAAGGACGCCGGTGCGATAGATGCCCTCGGCGGTGGGTTCGTCCTGGCTCGCGTCGATCTGCGAGGAAAGAAGGATCTGCCTGTCATCCTTCATCACTTCCTCGAGCGCGCGAACCGATTTCTCGCGTCCAACGAAAAGCGGCACGATCATGTGGGGAAAGACCACGATGTCGCGCAGCGGCAGGACGGGATAGGTGGTTTGGGATTGCTCGGTCATTTCTGTTCCTGTTCTTGGCAGAACTGCCCGACCCCGCACGGCGGCAATACGGGCAGTCCCCTGTGCTCGACCCTGAAAATGGGGGTTTCGGCCCGAGTCTTCAAGCATTCCCCGACAGGCGCCCGCGGAACCCCACCGGCGCGGCCGTTTTCATGGCCCCGAGGCGCGTCGACGCCGGCCGCCGAGGGCGCCCGGGTCCGACAGATGGCGGCCGCCGGCGGGGGAAATTCAGAGCGGTTCGATGTCGCCCGCGGCCCGTTCGGCCTCGAAGGCGCGCTGCCAATCGGCGAAGCGCCCGTTGGCGATCGCCTCGCGCATGGCGGCCATCAGTTCCTGAAAGTAATGCAGGTTGTGCCAGGTCAGAAGCATTGCCGCGATGATCTCTCCGGCCCGGTGCACATGGTGGAGATAGGCCCGCGAATAGTGCCGGCACGCCGGGCAGGCGCAATGCTCGTCGATGGGGCGCGGATCCTCCCGGTGGCGGGCGTTTCGCATGTTCAGGACACCGCGGCGGGTGAAGACCTGGCCGGTCCGCCCCGACCGCGTCGGCAGCACGCAGTCCATCATGTCCACCCCGCGCGCGACCGCGCCGACGATGTCCTCGGGCTTGCCGACGCCCATGAGATAGCGCGGCCTGTCCGCGGGCAGCATGTCGGGGGCGTAGTCGAGAACGGAAAACATGCGCTCCTGCCCCTCGCCCACGGCAAGGCCGCCGATGGCATAGCCGTCGAAGCCGATCTCGCGAAGCCGCTCGGCGCTTTCGGCGCGCAGATCCCGATAGACGCTGCCCTGCTGGATGCCGAAAAGCGCGTGGCCCGGCCGGTCGCCGAAGGCCTCGCGCGAGCGACGGGCCCAGCGCATGGAAAGGCGCATGCTCTCGGCGGCCGTGGCTTCGTCCGCCGGCCAGGGCGTGCATTCGTCAAAGGCCATGACGATATCCGAGCCCAGAAGACGCTGGATCTCCATCGAACGCTCTGGCGTCAGCGTGTGCCGAGAGCCGTCGATGTGGCTCTTGAAGGTGACGCCTTCCTCGCTGAGCTTGCGCAGCTCTGCAAGGCTCATGACCTGATAGCCACCGGAATCCGTCAGGATCGGCCGGGGCCAGTTCATGAAACGATGCAAGCCCCCAAGGCGGTCGATCAGCTCGGCGCCGGGACGCAGCATCAGGTGATAGGTATTGCCAAGGATGATGTCGGCGCCGGTTGCCCGGACGCTTTCGGGCAGCATGGCCTTGACCGTGCCGGCGGTGCCGACCGGCATGAAGGCGGGCGTGCGGATCTGCCCGCGCGGCGTGTGGATCACGCCCGTCCGCGCCTTGCCGTCCGTGCCGAGAAGTTCGAACCGGAAGACGCCCGGCGCCGCGGTCGAGCCCTCGTTGTCGGTCATGGTCCACTCCTGTCTCGTGCGCGCCCCTTTTGCGTCCGGGGCCGCCCCGTCGCAGGCGCACATACGCGCGCCGACCGTCGAAGAAAAGCCCCACCCTGCCCGACCGGCCGGGATTCCGCCCCATGGCGCCGGCGGCACTGGACCTTGGCGCGCGCTTTCCTTATATCTTTTGTCGGTTATTTGAAGGAGCAGCCGATGACGGCCGAAACGCAGCAGCCCCTCAAAGGTGCACCGCTCATCAAGCCTTCGACGACGGACCACCCCCTTTACGACGCGGTGGCCGAGGCGTGCCGCACCGTCTATGACCCCGAGATTCCCGTCAACATCTTCGATCTCGGCCTTGTCTACACGATCGAGATCGATGACGAGAACGCCGTCCACATCATCATGACGCTGACCGCGCCCGGTTGCCCTGTCGCCGGCGAGATGCCCGGCTGGGTGGCCGAAGCCGTCGGCGCGGTGCCCGGCGTGAAGTCCGTCGACGTCGACCTGACCTGGGATCCCCCCTGGGGCATGGAGATGATGTCCGACGAGGCGCGGCTCGAACTCGGTTTCATGTGAGATGGTCATGTTGGGAACACCCGGAAACGCGCCTGTCACGCTGACCCCTGCCGCGGCGCGGCAGGTGCGCAAGCTCATGGAAGCCTCGGGCAAGGCGGGTCTGCGCATCGGTGTCCGCAAGGGCGGCTGCGCCGGCATGGAATACACCATGGAATATGTCGACGAGATCGGCGAACACGATGTCGTCGTCGAGCAGGATGGCGCACGGGTCCTGATTGCCCCGATGGCGCAGATGTTCCTGTTCGGAACCGAGATCGATTACGAGGTTTCGCTTCTGGAACAGGGCTTTCGCTTCAACAACCCCAATGTCGCCGAGGCCTGCGGCTGCGGCGAATCCATCCGTTTCCGCGAAGAAGGCGACGAGGCGCTCGGCTGAACCTCAGGCGACGCTTCAGGCGTCGGCGTCGCCGCCTTCGGTCGCGAGGTGCAGGTAGGTCTCGCGGTAACGGCGCGCCAGATAGTCCCCGGCCAGGATGACCTTTCCCGAGCCGATCGGCGCGACATTCGTGTCGTGGTTGGGGTTCACGAACATGGGCACCGAGATCCGCTCCTTCTCGCTGCCGATCACGCGATGCGGCGTGGCACGCACGCGCCCGCCGGTCCAGATCTCG
>RFGD01000480.1 GCA_003696705.1 Alphaproteobacteria bacterium
CAGCAAGCTGCAACAGACCGAGGCAGAGCTGCGCGCCGCCATGGACGGGCTTCGGGATGCGCGCGCCGAGGTTGCGGCGCTTCAGGCGCATCTCGATTCTCTCGAGAACCGCTGACCTAACCACCCCCACCGGACCCCGAAGCCGCGACGAACGCCAGGCCCTACCAGCGGTCGAGCGCGGCCTCGTCCTCGTCCTTGGCGGCAACCCAGCTTTCCCCGTCGGCACTTCGTTCCTTCTTCCAGAACGGCGCGCGCGACTTCAGGTAGTCCATGAGATATTCGGCCGCCGCAAAGGCATCGGCCCGATGGGGGGCGGCCGTGGCCACCATCATGATGCGATCGCCCGGCTTCATGGCGCCGTATCGGTGGATGACTAGGCAGTCTGCCAGCGACCAGCGCCGCACCGCTTCCTCGACGATCTTTCCGATGGCCCGTTCCGTCATGCCCGGGTAGTGCTCGATCAGCATCTCGGCCAGCGCCCCGCCGTCATCGCGAACGACGCCGTTGAACGTGACCACGGCGCCGACATCCGTGCGGCCGGCGGCGAAGGCGTCAAGCTCGGCCCCGGCATCGAAGGGCGCCTCTTGAACCCTGATCGTCGCCATCGCCCCTCAGCCCCCTGTCATCGGCGGGAAGAAGGCGACCTCGCGCACCCCGGTCAGGGGCGCATCGAAATCCGACAGTTCCTGGTCCAGGGCCACACGCAGCGCGTTCAGATCGGCAAAGGCCGCTTCATAGCGCGGTTCGCGCCCGCGCAGTTCCTCGACCAGCTCGGCCACCGTGGCGGCGGACGTTTCGACACGTTCGCGCGGCTGGCCGATACGCTCTCGGACCCATGCGAAATAGAGGACGTCTATCGTCATTTCGCCTCCCCGGCGTCGTCCTTCAGATGCGGCAACGCCTTGATGAAATAGTCAAGCCCCGTGATCAGCGTCAGGATCGCCGCGACCCAGAGCGCCCCGATGCCCGCCAGCCCCGCGGCCCAGCCGCCTTCCGCCACCAGCCACAGCGTGTTCCAGTCACGCGGTCCCGAGGCCAGCGCCGCGTCATAGGCTTCCGGGGACATCTGTCGATAGAGATCAAGGTGCACGTTCTCGAGCCCCGTGCCCAGAAAAAGAACGGCCAGCGCGACCATCTGCACCGTCGTCTTCCACTTTGCGAGCCGCGTGACGCTGAGCGTTCCGGCCGCGCTGCCGATGAATTCACGCAGACCCGACACGAAAACCTCTCGAAAGAGGATGATGGTCGCCGGCAGCACAAGCCAGGGTGTCAGCCCGGAATAGCCGACGATGACCAGAAGGGCGATGGCGACCATGGCCTTGTCGGCGATCGGATCCAGCATGGCGCCGAAGCGCGACTCCTGCCCCCACAGGCGCGCAAGATATCCGTCATACCAGTCGGTGATCGACGCGGCGATGAACAGGCCCAGCGCGAACCAGTCCGCCCAGGGCCGGTGGAAATAGAGAAACATCACCGCAATGCCCGGCGCCGCAAGAAGCCGAAGGACCGTGAGGATATTCGGAATATTCATTGCCATGACGCATCTGTAGCGTGTCACCCACGCGCATGGAAGAAGGCATGAATGCGCTCTGCCATCGCCTCGGAAATCCCCTCCACGGCCTTCAGATCCTCGATCCCGGCGCGCGACACGGCCTTGGCCGAGCCGAAATGCTGAAGGAGCGCGCGTTTGCGTGCCGCCCCGACGCCCGGGATCTCGTCAAGGGGCGTCGCACCCATCGCCTTCGCGCGCTTCTTGCGATGCGCGCCGATGGCAAAGCGGTGGGCCTCGTCCCGAAGCCGCTGCACGAAATACAGGACGGGGTCGTTTCGCCCAAGCGCGAACGGCGGCCTGCCGGGCCGGTGGAACACCTCCTTCCCGGCGTCGCGGTCAACCCCTTTCGCCACGCCGATCACCGGAACGTCGTTCACGCCCAATTCGGCAAGCGTCTCGACCACCGCCGCAACCTGCCCCGCGCCGCCATCGATCAGAAGAAGATCGGGCCGGCGCGCCGCGCCCTCGGCCTTGGCGTCCTTCGCAAGCCGTCGGAACCGCCGGCAAAGCACCTCGCGCATCATCCCGAAATCGTCCCCGGGGGTCAGGCCCTCGCTCTTGATGTTGAACTTGCGATACTCGGATTTCTCGAACCCTTCGGGCCCGGCGACGATCATGGCACCGACGGCATGGGCACCCTGAATGTGGCTGTTGTCATAGACCTCTATACGGCGCGGCGGCGCCTCGAGTTCGAAGGCCTTCGCAAGCCCTTCCAGAAGTCGGGCCTGGCTTGCGCTCTCGGCCATCTTCCGGTGCAACGCCTCCTTCGCGTTGCGCTCGGCGCTGGCGACCAGCGCCGCCTTTTCGCCCCGCACGGGCACGGCGATGTCCACGCGCCGACCGGCGCGCGCCGTCAGAAGCCCCGAGAGCAGTTCGGGGTCCTCGACCGGCCGGTTGAGAAGCACAAGCCGCGGCGGCTCGCGCTGATCGTAGAACTGCGCGATGAATGCCTGCAGGATCTCGCCTTCCTCGGCGCCGGCTCCGGTGGCCGGATAGTAGTCGCGGTTGCCCCAGTTCTGGTGGCCGCGGATGAAGAACACCTGCACGCAGGCCTGCCCGCCTTCGGCGTGAACGGCGATCACATCGGCTTCGGCGGTCGAGCGCGGGTTGATGCCCTGCGTGGCCTGAACCTGCGTCAGGGCCCGGATACGGTCCCGGAGCGCCGCCGCCTTCTCGAACTCGAGCTTCGCCGAAGCCTCTTCCATTTCGCGGGCGAGGCGTTCCTGTATCCGTGTCGTCTTTCCTTGAAGGAAGCGTTCTGCATCGGCCACGAGACGCGCATAGCTTTCCTCGTCGACAAGCCCGACGCAGGGCGCCGAACAGCGCTTGATCTGATAGAGGAGGCACGGCCGCGTGCGGCTTTCGAAGGTCGCGTCCGAACAATCGCGCAGAAGGAATATCCGCTGAAGCTGATTGAGCGTGTTGTTCACCGCTCCGGCACTTGCGAAGGGGCCGTAATACGTGCCCTCCTCGGTGCGCCGGCCGCGATGCTTCTTGATCTGGGGAAAGCGGTGCGACTTCGCGACAAGGATGTTCGGGAAGCTCTTGTCGTCGCGCAGAAGGACGTTGTAGCGCGGCTTCAGCTCCTTGATGAGGTTCTGCTCCAGAAGCAGGGCCTCCGTCTCGCTCTCGGTCGTGAGGACCTTGACGTCGGCGGTCTGGGCGATCATCCGCGCGATCCGCGCCGAATGGCCGTGCGGCTTGGCATAGGCGGCCACCCGGCGGCGCAGGTTGCGCGCCTTGCCGACGTAAAGGACGACCCCGCGCTCATCCAGCATGCGATAGACGCCGGGCGAGCCGTCGAGCTGCCGCACGACCTCGGCAATCAGGGCGTGGCCCCTCTGACGGGGCGCCGGCCCTGCCGGCTCGCCGCCCGAGGTGGCGGGCCCATTCGCGTGCTCTTGATTCGGTCCTTCGGCTGCCATGTCAGCACGTCGCTTTCAAGCGTGAAGCTTTCCACGGTTTCTGTGGATAAGCTTGTGAAGATTCCGCGGCGATCGAGAAAAACGCCTTTTCTGCAACGGCTTTCCTTGAGTTGCCTAATTTTTGGGCAACATTGCAACCCGTTGATTTTCTGGCATTTTTTTCTTTGCGCGCGTTAAGTGCCTGAATCTTGGAAAGAATCATCACACGAGTTTTACAAGGGCGCGGAGGGTGGACAAGTCAAGGGCAGGATCGCCTGAATTCGCCCAAATCGCCTACTCGATGCCCAGGACATCCGGTGTCTGCCAGGCAAGATGCTGACCACCGTCGACGCAGATGAGCTGACCCGTGACCGAGCGCGATTCCACGAGAAACCGAAGGGCGCGCACGATGTCGTCCGCGTCGGCGCCGCGCCGAAGGATCGTGGCCGCGCGCTGACGCGCGAAATGCTCTTCGGACTGCCTGTGGCCGCGCAGCGTCGGCCCCGGGCCGATGGCGTTGACCCGGATCGCCGGGGCCAGCGCCTGGGCGGACGTCCGCGTCAGCGCCCAAAGCCCCATCTTGGCGATGGTATAGGACATGAATTCGGGCGTGAGCTTGCGCACGCGCTGATCCACCATGTTGACGATCAGCGCCTGCGCCACGGGTTCGGCGCCTTCGTCCTGGACGGGCGGCGGCGCCTGACGGGCGAAGGCCTGCGACAGCACGAAAGGCGCGCGCAGGTTCGATTCCATATGCCGGTCCCAGCTTTCGCGGGTTGCCGTCTCGATGTTGTCGTACTCGAAGATCGAGGCGTTGTTCACAAGGACGTTGAGCGGCATGCCGAGCGCCTCGGCCGCAGCGGGGACGAGCCCCTGCGTCTCGGCCTCGGACAGAAGATCGGCCCGGACCGCGGCGGCGTTGACGCCCGCCTCACGGAGGGCCGCGACCGTCCCTTGGGCCCCATCGGCCGACGAGGCGTAGTGCACCGCCACCGAGAAGCCGAGACGGCCGAGTTCGAGCGCCATCGCCCGCCCCAGTCGGTGGGCGGCGCCGGTCACCAGAGCACCCATCCTTTGCATCGCGCTAACCCACCACGACGAACGTCAGATACGAGGCGTAGAGCCCGATGAACGCGAGCCCCCAACGCCGGGAGATATCAAGCCCGAGGTAAACAAAAGGGAAAAGCAGGACCGACGCGCCGAGCATCACCCACAGATCGAAGCGCATGATCTCGGCCGTCACCGCGACGGGATGGACGACCGCCGTCGTCCCGATGATGGCCAGAAGGTTGAACATGTTCGACCCGATGACGTTGCCCAGGGCGACCTCGGCGTGCTGACGCACGGCCGCCATGACGGTCGTCGCAAGCTCGGGCAACGATGTGCCGATGGCGACGAGCGTCAGGCCGATCACCGCCTCGGACACACCGAAATCGTGCGCGATCAGGACGGCGCTGTCGACCAGGAGATCGGCCCCGAAGGGAAGTCCGACCAGCCCGACGAGGAGATACAGGATCACCTGCCACACGGGAATGCCAAGATCCGCGCCCTCGAGCGCTTCGAGGTCCGGCTCGCACCCGGGGCGGCGGGCCCGGCGGACGGCCAGATAGGTATCGCCCAGGATGAGGGCGAGGAGGGCCAGAAGCCCCATCCCCTTCCAGAGCCCGATCGGCCCCGTCAGGGCAAGCCCGGCGAACATGACCGATGCGAGCATCATCGTGACATAGGACTTTCGGGCGTCGCACGCAGTCGAGCGGATCGACGACACCAGTGCCGGCACGCCAAGGACCAGAAGGACGTTGGCGATGTTCGAGCCCACGACGTTGCCGACCGCGATGCCCGGCACCCCCTCCAGCACCGACTTCAGGGAAACCAGAAGCTCGGGCGCCGAAGTGCCGAAAGCCACGATGGTCAGGCTGACGAGAAGCTTCGGCACGCCGAGGCGCAGGCTGAGGTTCACCGCACCGCGCACGAGCGAATCACCGGACAGAAGCAGGATGGCAAGCCCAAGGCCCGCCATGAGAAACTCGGTTGCCATGCCCCTATCCCTTGCCCTTGTGGCCGCAGGCGCACCGCCCATCGCCGATGAGATAGGCACCGCATTCGGGGCACTTGCGCGCGTCGCGCATGCGTTTCGCGCTTCGCGCCCCGCCCGGCCAACGCAGCCGGCCGAACATCGCCAGAACGACCATGCCGACAAGAAACAGCGAGACGATCTTGATGATCATTCCTAGTGCCCCCACCGCGCCCGGTGGGCGCGTTCCTCAAGCTCGGACCATGCCCCGGCGGCCACGCGGCTGCCAAGGCGGCGCAGGAACGGCCGGCGCGGCGCGAACTCTCGGAATCGCACGCGGTCCCCGTAAAGCGACTTCATCTTCGGAACGAGATGGCCGATTCCGTCCGCCAGCCCGAGCGAAACGGCCTTCTGTCCCAGCCACACGTCGCCGCTGAAAAGCGTCTCGTCATCGGCCAGGCGCGCGCCCCGCCGTGTCCTCACGTGCTCGATGAAAAGGGCGTGCAGATCGCGCTGAAGCCCGGAAAGCCGCGTTTCGTCATCCGGCTTCACGGGCAGGAAGGGGTCCATGAAGGACTTCCTTTCGCCGGCCGTGTAGAGCCGGCGCTCGATGCCGTGTCGCTCGATGAATTCGTGAAGCCCGAAGGCCGAATAGATGACACCGATCGAGCCGACGATCGACGCCGGGTCGACCCAGATCTGGTCCGCGGCCGCCGCAATCCAGTAGCCGCCCGACGCCGCCACGTCCTCGACAAAGGCGTGCACCGGCACGTCGCGTTCCTCGGCCAGTCGCCGGACACGCGCGGCGACCAGCGCCGACTGCACCGGCGAGCCACCCGGCGAGTTGACGACCAGCGCCACGGCGGCCAGGCGCCGGCGGCGGAACGCCCGCTCCATGACCGGGGCCATGACCTGATCGTTGACCGACCCGCCCGCACCGGCCGCAATGACGCCGGACAGGCGAATGACGGAAACCGTCGGGCCCAGGAGCGGAAACTTCGGAACGCTTGCCATTCCCTGCGATGTAGAACCGCCCCTGCCCGCAGACAAGGGACGGCGCGCGAATGGAGTGCCAGGCGGTCAGAGTGTTGCGCCCCTGCCCGATCTTGCAGGCGCCCGGAAAGCCGACAGGAACGCCGCCACCAGCCAGGTCAGCAGGATGCCGAAGACGACGTCCGACAGGAAATGGCGCCCCGTCACGATACGAAGGCCGGAGCCCAGCGCCACCAGCACGCCAAGCACGACCCGCAAGGCACGCCGCCCCTCGCGGCCGAGCCTCGGCGCCAGAAGCGCGTCAACCGAGAGCGCCAGCGCCATCACGGCCGATGCCTCGCCCGAGACGAAGGAACAGTTCCACTGGCACTGGTCGGCAATCTCGAAGGGCGGGGTGAACATCGCCTGCCCCCCGAAGGCCTCGACATCCGCGGGGCGCGCACGGCCCCAGAACGACTTCAGGATCCCGTTCACGAGAAGTCCCGTCGAGAGGGCATAGAGAAGGATCGTGTAGACCGCCCAGCCGCGGAGCTGGCGAACCGGCGCCGGCAGCACGAACGTCAGCGGCAGAAGAAGGACGGCAACCGCAACCAGAAGGACGGACGCGTTCCAGAAGAGGTTCCGGAGGACGTCGAGGAAATGGATGCGGGCAAGCCAGAACCCCTCGCCCGGGCGGAAGAAGAGGCCCGAAACCGCAATATCGAGCCCCGGAAAGGCCACGAACACCGCGTAGGCCACCGCAATCGCGCAGCCAAGCCACGCTGCCGTTCGTCCTGGGTCCTTCACTGATCGCTCCAGCAGTTGCCCGGCACAAGGTAAAGGCCGAAATGCCCGCCTGCATATGCCCCCTCGGGCGGGGAGAGCACAAGGGCCGGCGACGTGCCCGGGGCGCAGGCGGGCGGGCCGGAGGTGCCGACATAGAGAACCGTGCCGCCGAGCGGGCCGTGAACCGCGTGGCGCTGCTCGTAATGGTTCCGGGGCCGGCCGACAGGCGGCGGCACGAAGAAGCGCTTGCCGCTGTCCCGTCCGGTGTGGAACAGATCGGCCGCGACGTCGCGGCTGTCGGTGACGATCGTGTCAGCGCCAAGGACGTCCGATGCGGCAAGGATCGAGCGGCTGAGCTCGGCGCGGCCAAGATAGCGGTGGAGAAAGAGCCGCCCGTCGGGCGTCCGGATCGCATGGGGGAAGATCGTCGCGGCGGGCAGCGCGACCGACACGATCCCGTTGACGATGACCGTGGCCAGACGCCAGCCCCGCCCCCTTCGAAGAAGCCAGCCGGTGGCGAGAAGCGTCCCCGCGGCGTAGGCGGCCACCGCCCAGTTGGCGTAGGCCCGCGAAAGAAGGGCCTCGACCGTCATGATGAGGATGATGGGAACGGAAAAGGCCACCCACAGGCGCTCGGCGGGCCCGCGCGCCGTCAAGACACCGCCGACGAAGGCGACAGCCATGACCGGGCCGAGAACCCCGGCCTGCGCGACAAGGAACGCAAGGACGCCGGCCGGGTTCAGGGGCCGCGTCTCGCGCACCCAGTCGGCATTGTCGAGCGTGTGCTCGACCGTCGCGAAGCCGTTCGCGAGGTTCCAGAGGACATTCGGCAAGATGACCAGGCCGAGCGCCACGAGCGCCGCCAGCCAGACCCGCGGCCGGGGTCGCCACGTGGCCGACAGTGCCGCCAGCGCCGCCCCCGCGACGTAGAGAAGCGCGATGTATTTCGAAAGGGCCGCAAGCCCCAGAAGCCCGCCGGCAAGCGCCGCGAGGCCCGCCGATTGGCGACTTGCCGCCGCCATCCAGACCCCAAGCGCGGCCGCGAGGAACGGAAACATGATGGTGTCGGTCGAGACGAGAAGGCTGCCCACCGCGACCACCGGCAGCGTGATCCAGCCGACCGCCGCCCAGAACCCCGCGCGCGGCCCGATCCATGTCGCCGCGATGCGCGCCAGAACGGCCGCGGTTGCCGCATGGAACAGGGGCGCGGGAAGGCGCACGAAGAAGGCGGCGTCGCTTCGGAAAAGGCTGGTCACCGCCCCGATGACCCAGGCGATCATGGGAGGTTTCGAGTAGTAGCCGAAGTCGGGCGCCTGGCCCCACAGCCAGTATTGCGCCTCGTCCACGAAAAGATCGGTGCGGTTGAACCAGAGCGCCAGGACCCGTCCAAGCGTGACCGCGGCGATGACGATCAGCCCTGCCCGCAGGCCGGGCCCGCGATCAGCTGCTGGCACGTCGTTCTGCATGGATGAGCCAGAGGTTCCGCGAATAGATGAAAACGCCCATCGACTGACCCAGGATGAAGACCGGATCGCGACGATAGATGGCATAGCTCAGGAGGACGAGCCCCCCGAGGATCGAGAAATACCAGAACGCCACCGGAACGATCGACCGCCCGGCGCGCTCGGACGCCAGCCACTGGATGATGAACCTGGCCGAAAACAGAAGCTGGCCGGTCAGCCCGAAGATGACCCACCAGAATTCCCCCCAGCCTGCGACGTGAAGCCACGAAAAGATCGTCTCGGTCATTTCCTGTGCTCCCCGGCGCGGGGCTCGGCACGGCCGAGCGGGATCTCGGCCGGCTCGGCCTTCTTGCGTCGCCGGACAAGCCAGGCGACGCCGGCAAGATCGCTGATGCTGACGATGGCCCGCCCGAGGTTCGTGTAATTCGACCGCCCCGCCCCGCGCGGGCGATGGGCGACGTCGCAATGCGCGATCTCCCAGCCGTCGCGGGCAAAGAGCGCCGGCAGATAGCGGTGCATGTGGTCGAAATAGGGCAACGCCAGGAAGGCATCCCGCCGAAAGCCCTTGAGCCCGCATCCCGTGTCGCGCGTCCCGTCCTTGAGGACCCGGCGCCGGACCCAGTTTCCGAACCGCGACGCCAGACGCTTCGACACCGTGTCGCGGCGTCCCACGCGCTGACCCGCGACCAGTCCGAGCCGGGGCGAGGCGCCGGGGGCAAGGAAGGGACCGAACAGCTTCGGCAGCTCCTCGGGCGGGTTCTGGCCGTCGCCGTCCAGCGTGCAGACGATCGCCGCCCGCGCCGCGAGGACGCCGCTGTGCACGGCTGCGCTCTGTCCGGCCGACCGCGGGTGGCGGATCAGCCTCAGGCCGGGGATCTGCGCGGCAAGGCCCGACACGACCTCGGCCGTCGCATCGGTCGAGCCGTCGTCGACCACGATGATCTCGTATCCCGACAGGGACGCGCAGGCCTGGGCGATCGCCTCGATCAGGGGCGCCGCATTCTCGGCCTCGTTCCGCATGGGGATGACGATGGAAACTTCGGGGGTCATGCTGTCTGATATGTCCGGTTCGTCCGCCTCGATCACTGGCTTAAACACCAGCACGCGGGCATTGTCCACTTGGCCTTGCGCGTGCTGGCCGGCGACCGCGCCCATCGGCAAGGCCTTGCCACCGGGGATCAGGCGGCTTCGAACCAGCCGGCCACGGTCTTGTAGAACGGCACCAGCGGCCGCGTCAGGGCGTCGGCGTCGGCCCAGTCGACAAGCCGCCGGGCAAGTCCGCGGGCAAGGTCGGGCGCCCGCCCGACGCGATCGTAGCGCAGCGCCGTCTCGGCCGCGATCCAGCCTTCGGCAAGGCGGTGGCGGGCAATGAGCGAGAGCCGGCGCGCCCCGTGGAGTGCGGCAAACAGGCCAAGGACGCGCCGTCCCCGATCATCGCGAAGCGCCCCCACCCGCTCGGCGGCCCGCAGCGTTGCCTGTCGGCCAAGGGGCCAGAACTCGTCAGCCGCCAGCCAGGCGATGTCCTCGACGCCATGACGCAGGCCGACAAGCTCCCAGTCGAACCATGCAACGGACCCGTCCGGCCGCACGACGGCATTGCCCGGGCGTGCGTCCCACTTGACGATCACCCGCTGGCCGGTGCCGACAAGGCGCAAGAGTCGGTCGGCATCGAGCTCGGGTGGCCGCAACCCCACCGTCGCCGCAAGCCGGGCGGGCGCGGCGACGAACTCGGCGCGCCAGTCGGGACCCGTGCCGATGGGACGCAGCCGCCGCGGAAGATCGGTCCGTGCCGCCGCGCCGCGTATCGCCTCGAGCGCGGCAATCGCGGCCACGGCATGCGCCTCGACCTCGCCGCCGCTCGTGCGCAGAAGCTCGACCGACAACCGGCGGCGGCCCAGATCCTCCTGGAAGAGGACGCCTTCGGCGACGCCGAGGACACGCGGGACCGGGGCGCCGGCCGCCGAAAGCGCCTTCAGCACGAGGCGCTCTCGGTCGCGGCGCCCTGGCGTTGCCCGGCAGGTGGCAATGACCGTTCGGTCGGGCAGGTGAACGCGCAAACTGTCGCGCCCCGCGCCGCCGGGCGCGGTGATGCGCAGGACCTCGGCCCCGAAATGCCGGCGGGCGATGCGTGCAATTTCATCCGGCCGCGGTCGATGCCCGTCCATGGTTCCCTCTCATGCCGGCCGAGCCTGGCAGTTGACGCCACGGCCAGCCTTGCACTTGGCAAGGCCCTGTGCAACGCTTGCCTTCCTGTTCGGACAATCAGGAACGACGACGTGAATCCCGAGGAACAGGCAAGCCGACAGTCCGGCAAGGAAACCGGGGCCGAAGACGCATCGGCACGGCTTCCGCAGCTCCACAGGCACAGAAATCCAGGCATTCCCCTTGACCTCTCCTGGGTGCGGGCGGCGACGGCGAACCGCCCCGCGATAGAGCGGCGGGCCGCCTCCTTGCCCGCGCGACGGTCGGTGAAGAAGGACCATCAGGCCGCGTGGCTTCTTCGCGCCGTGACGCTGATCGACCTGACGACGCTGTCGGGCGACGACACGCCGGGGCGCGTGCGGCGGCTGGCGGCCAAGGCCCGGGCACCCGTTCGCGCCGATCTCCTCGATGCCCTGGGAATGGAGCCGATCACCACGGCCGCCGTCTGTGTCTATCACGAGATGGTGCCGACGGCGGTCGAGGCCCTTGCCGGCTCGGGCATTCCCGTCGCTGCGGTATCGACCGGGTTTCCGCACGGCTTGTCACCCTTCCGCACGCGCCTCGCGGAAATCGAGGCCAGCGTCGCCGCCGGCGCGCGGGAGATTGACATCGTGATTTCCCGGCGCCACGCCCTGACCGGAAACTGGCAGGCGCTTCACGACGAGATCCGCGCCTTCCGCGAGGCCTGCGGCCCGGCGCATCTGAAGGCCATCCTGGCGACCGGAGAGCTTGGCACGCTGCGCAATGTCGCGCGCGCCTCCCTGGTCGCGATGATGGCGGGGGCCGATTTCATCAAGACCTCGACCGGCAAGGAAAGCGTGAACGCGACGCTTCCCGTGTCGCTGGTCATGGCACGCGCCATTCGCGACTATGCCAGGGTCACGGGCCATCGGGTCGGCTTCAAGCCGGCCGGCGGCATATCCACGGCGAAGGATGCGCTGAACTGGCTGGTCCTCGTGAAGGAAGAGCTGGGCGCGGACTGGCTTTCGCCCGAGCTTTTCCGCTTCGGCGCATCGTCGCTTCTGGGCGATATCGAGCGTCAGCTGGAACACCACGTCACCGGCGCCTATTCCGCCGCGTGGCGCCATCCCATTGCCTGAGCCCCTGATGCGCGCGGGGCAGGGGCAGAGCGAGGAAGGACAGGCGAGATGACCGTTCGGGACATCTTCCAGAGCATGAGCTACGGACCAGCCCCCGAGAGCCCGGCCGAGGCCGAAGACTGGCTCGAGCGGCGAGGCCGGCGCTTCGGGCATTTCATCGGCGGGCAATTCAGGGACGGCGCGGCCCATTTCGCGACGCGAAACCCGGCAACCGGCGATCACCTTGCCGATGTCGCCCAGGGCTCGGACGAGGACGTCACCGAAGCCGTCGCGGCCGCCCGCGCGGCCCTTGGCCCGTGGCAGGCGAAGGGCGATCATGGCCGCGCGCGCATCCTTTACGCGCTTGCCCGGCTCTTGCAGAAGAACGCGCGGCTGTTCGCGGTTCTCGAGACCCTCGACAATGGCAAACCCATCCGCGAGAGCCGCGATATCGACGTGCCGCTGGCGATCCGTCATTTCTACTATCACGCCGGGGCCGCGCAGCTTCTGTCCGAAACCCACCCGGGACGCCGCCCCCTTGGCGTCTGCGGCCAGATCATTCCGTGGAATTTCCCGCTTCTGATGCTGGCCTGGAAGGTGGCGCCGGCCCTGGCGGCGGGCAACACCGTCGTGCTGAAACCGGCCGAGTACACGCCTTTGACGGCGCTCCTCTTCGCCGAACTCTGTGTCGAGGCCGGCGTGCCGAAGGGCGTTGTCAACATCGTCACCGGCGACGGCCGCACCGGCGAGGCGATCGTCAGAAACCCGGATGTCGACAAGATCGCCTTCACCGGATCGACCGAGGTCGGCCGGCGCATCCGCACGCTGACGGCGGGGACGGGCAAGGCCCTGACGCTCGAGCTCGGCGGCAAGTCGCCCTACATCGTCATGGACGACGCCGATATCGATTCGGCCGTCGAGGGGCTGGTCGACGCCATCTGGTTCAACCAGGGCCAGGTGTGCTGCGCCGGCTCGCGCCTTCTTGTCCAGGAAGGCATCGCCGAGACCTTCCATGACCGGCTGCGGCGGCGCATGGACAGCCTGCGCGTCGGCAACCCGCTCGACAAGAGCATCGATGTCGGCGCGCTTGTCGACCCGACCCAGCTGCACCGGGTCGAGACCATGGTCAACACCCATGCTTCCGAAGGCGAGGTCTTCCGCGCCACCACCCCCATCCCGACCGAGGGATGTTTCTACCCCCCGACGCTCATCACCGGTCTGTCGCCGGCCTCGCCCCTGATGCAGGAAGAGATTTTCGGGCCGGTTCTCGTCTCGACCACCTTCCGCACGCCGGCCGAGGCCGTGGCGCTGGCGAACAACAGCCGCTACGGGCTGGCGGCGACGCTCTGGTCGGAAAATGTCAACGAAGCGCTGGACATTGCGCCAAGGCTGGTCGCGGGCGTCGTCTGGGTGAACGCGACGAACCTGTTCGACGCCGCTGCACCCTTCGGCGGCCTGCGCGAGTCGGGCTTCGGGCGCGAGGGCGGCCCCGAGGGGCTCGAGGCCTATCTTCGCGCGGACATCGCGCCCGCGCGGCGACGTCGGCCCAAAGCCACGCCCGCCGCTGGTCCGGCCGAGCCGCAGGACCCCCTCGACCGCACCGCCAAGCACTTCATCGGCGGGCGCCAGGTGCGCCCCGACAGCGGCTATTCGCGGCCGGTCCACTCGGCCCGGGGGCGCCTGCTCGGCCATGTCGGCCTTGGCAACCGCAAGGACATCCGGAACGCCGTCGAGGCGGCGCGCAAGGCGCAGGCGGGATGGGCCGGCGCGTCCGCCCATGCGCGGGCGCAGATCCTCTTCTACATTGCCGAGAACCTGGCGGCCCGCCGCGCCGAGTTCGCCGAGCGCATCGGCCAGATGACCGGACAACGCGCAGAGGCCACCCGGGCCGAGGTCGACGCGAGTCTCGATCGCCTGTTCGCGGCCGCCGCATGGGCCGACAAGTTCGACGGGCGGACGGTGGCCGCCCCGCTGCGCGGCCTTGCGCTGGCGACCCGGGCACCGGTGGGCGTGATCGGGATCATCGCCGACGACGCGGCGCCTCTTCTGGGCCTTGTCTCGACCGTCGCCCCGGCAATCGCCATGGGCAACACCGTCGTCGCCGTGCCCTCGTCCGCCGCGCCGCTGGCCGCAACGGACTTCTACCAGGTGCTCGAGACGTCGGACGTGCCCCCGGGCGTCGTCAACATCGTGACGGGCGCGCATGCCGAACTGGCCCCGCCCCTTGCCGCCCATCTTGACGTGGATGCGGTGTGGAGCTTTTCGCCTGCCGATCTGGCCGCCGAGATCGAGGCGGCAGCCGCCGGCAACCTCAAACGGACCCTCGTCGACCCGCCGGCGGGGCGCGACTGGACAGGCCCGGCCGGAAGGCCCGCAGCCTTCCTGGATGCCGCGACCGAGGTCAGGACGATCTGGATACCCTACGGCGCCTGACCGGCGGGGAGCGCGCGACGGCCGGCGAGACCGAGAGAATCAGTGCGTTCGACGGGCGGACGGCACGCCCGGAGCTTGCCGATTTGCGCCGATTGTCGCCCTGGCGGCGACGATCCCGGGCATTTCCAAGGGTCTGTTTTTCAAAATGAAACCAAACTTATCCACAGGCTCGCGCGCCACGCCGTCTTGTGGCATTGTTCGGTCAGGGAAGAGTAAACGGTGTATGAATGAGTGGCTCCGGAAAAATCACGGTGGCCATCGTCGACGATCATGAGATCGTCCGGCGTGGGCTTGCCAACGTCCTCGAGGGCGAAACCGACATCGAGATCGTGCTCGAGGCCGATACCGCTGGCGACGCCATCCGCAAGGTGCCGGCGGCGGGGCCAGATGTCCTTGTCCTGGATCTAGGGATTCCCGACGGGGGCGAGAGCGTCCTTTCGGCGCTTGCCAGGAAGGTCGGCGCGCCGAAATGCGTGGTCTTCACAGCGACGGATGACCCGAGGGTCGCGCTTCGCGTGATGCGGCTTGGCGCGGCGGGCTTCGTCCTGAAGGGGCTCGGCGCGAACGAGATCGCGACCGCGATCCGCGCCGTCGCGAAGGGCGAAAGCTATGTCTCGCCGGCCTTCGCCGGGCGCCTTGTCGCCGCGGCCCAGGGGCAGGAGAGCGCCGAGAAGCCGGCGGCGGGCCTGACCCACCGGGAGCTTCAGATCATCACCGAGGTCGCCAAGGGCCGAACCAACCGGGAAATAGGCGAGATCCTCAACATCAGCGAGAAGACCGTGAAGCACTACATGACGAGCCTCATGCAGAAGCTCGGCGTGACGAACCGCGTGGCCGCGGTCCTGGCCTATCGCAAGATCTACGGCGACGACGACACCCAGCAGCACTGAGCCGCGAGGTGCCGACAGGCGGTCCGGGCACGCCGCGGGACGTCAGGCGGCCGAGGAGCGCCGCTTCCCCGATTCCGCCTTGCCGCCCGAGGCAGGTATCGTGACTTCGACCACCGTGCCGCTTCCGGGGCGGCTGAAGATCTCGAGACGGCCGCCGACCTCTTCGATGCGCATGCGCATGCCGTCAAGACCGATCCCGCCCGACCGCGCATCCTTGATCCCCGGCCCGTTGTCACCGATCTCGACGCGGACGGCACCACCATCGATCGCCCGGACCCGCACCCACTGGCGCGCCTGCGGCGCGTGCTTCGTCGCGTTCGTCAGCGCTTCCCCCACCACGGCGGCCAGCGCGCCGGCCTGTTCGGGGGGCAGCGCTTCGAGCATCTCGACACCGTCACGATCCACATTGATGCCGAAGCGGCCCTCGTGCGCCTCGATCGCCTCTGCGACGGCGGTGCCGCCCCTGCCCTCGCGCCCGCGGGTCGCCAGGAACAGCCCGTGCGAAATGGCCCTGAGATCGTCGAGCGCACCGGCCGCCGCCGCGCGCAGCTCTTCGACGAGCCGGCGCGCCTCTTCGCCCGAGGCCTTCTCGTTGCCCATCCGCTTGATCGCCTCGATGTTGAACAGGATGGCCGTCAGCAACTGCGCCGGCCCGTCGTGCAGCTCGAGACCAAGCCGCCGCTGGATGCGTTCCTCGATCTGGCCAAGATCCGCGCGCGCGGCCCGGATGTCGGCGGCAAGGGCCTCGTTGTGGGCGCGCAGGGCCTCTTGCTCCTCTCGCATGAGGGCAAGGCGGCGCTCTTGCCGGCGGATGGTCATGTCCCCGCCGCGAACGATCACCAGAAGGATCACGAAGACGGCAAGGCCGACGCTTCCCGTGACGGACCACGTCCGCCAGGCCGCGTCGGCCAGCGCTTCGCGCAGGACCGTCGCATCCTCGTAGAACTCTCCAACCGCGACGACGGCCCCCGTCTTTCGATCCCGAAGGGGCACGTAGACCTCGTAGAGCGGCATGCCGAGCGCGCGCTCGTGGACATTCTCCTCGTCGTCAAGCTGGTCGTAATAGGCGCCGATGTGCCCGGCCAGCGCCTCGGCGATTTCACCGGTGTCGAACTTCCGCCCGATCAGGTCCGAATCGGTCGCAAAGAGAATCGTTCCGTCCGGCGCCCAGAGCTTGATGGACCGAACGTGACGACGAAGGGCCGAATCGCTGGCGACTGTTTCCAGAATCGCCCGCTGTTCGGGGGTCAGCCGATCGCCCGGTGCCAGACCCTGGACCGCCGGCTCGAGGAAGCTCGTCATGTAGAGCGCCGCCGATTCGGAGTTCCGGACAAGCACCAGGTCGGATACCTGCCTGCCTACCCAAATACCAAGAAAAATCGTTGCCAGTGAAAGTGTTACCGCCGTCGCAAGGACAAACCTGAAGGTCAGGCCGCCAAGGCGGAAGCGCGCGGGTTCTTCAGACTTTGATCCAATATCCATCGGCCAATCGTAGCAATTCGCTCATCCGTTTGGCGAAGATTTTATTCGCCCTTTGGACATTTCGTCATGGCGAAATTGTGTCACCGTTATGGCGGGAGTGGGGGGATCTGCGAGCTGGCCGGCTCGCCCGGCGGAAGTCGGCCGATACGGTCCAGCGCGAAGTGACCCTGTGAGTGGTGGCTGGGCCTGCTGAGGGGCAGGTCCGTTTCATGGAGGGACGTAAACGGTGGCATCGGGGGACCTTCGCGCTGGATCCGATTTTCGCTCGGGCATCTTCAAGCGCATTTCCTGACAACATGCCTGGCGGCGCGCAACCGCGCGTTCGCCGATCCTTTTTCTTGAGCAAAGACCAGTAACGCCGCGGTTGCGGGATTGTCGATTTTCTGCGGGCCCTGGGCCCGACCTGTTCGAACCGATGATTTCGGGGTGCGCAAATTTCGAAAGCACCCGCCCTCGTAGCCAGTCCGCGGCATCAAACCGGGGGAAGACCTATGATCAAACTTGGACGCGTCGACCTGAATTACCTTCTGGAACAGGTCAACATCCTGAACGACTACACCAAGCTGCGTTCGGCCATCGACCCGAACGGCGTGCGCGAGGTGTCGGGTTCCAACAACAACCTTGCCGGCGGGTTTGCGGTGCAGCCCGACGGCACGCTTCAGTGGAACGGCAACAACGTCCACCCCGAGTGGGGCTCGGCCGACACGCCGTTCCTTCGCCTTCTCTTCACCGACCATCCGGACCCGAGCGAGCCCGCCTATGGCGTGACCTACGACACGGTCAAGAAGATGGGCCTGCCGGACGTGAACGGCGAG
>RFGD01000481.1 GCA_003696705.1 Alphaproteobacteria bacterium
AGTTCCCTGAGGACGGTGGGGAACAGGACGCAGGCGTCAAGGACGACGCGCATCAGACAAGCCGAAAGGTCAGGGCCTTCAGATAGCCCGTTTCGGCCAGCCGGGGGTGCAGCGGGTGGTCCGGCGCCTGGAAGCCCGTGCGGATGATCTGTGCGCGGCGGCCGGCGCGCCCGATGCCACGCACGGAAACCTGCCGGAAACTGGCAAGGTCGGCCGCATGACTGCAAGAGCAGAGGACAAGGAAGCCGCCCGGTTCGACAAGGCGGGCGGAAAGCCTGGCCACACGCTCGTAGGCGCGAAGGCCGGCGTCCAACGCCTGCCGAGCCGGCGCGAAGGCCGGCGGATCACAGACGACCAGATCGAAGCGCCGGCCTTCGGCGCCCATCGCTTCCAGCGCCTCGAACGCGTCGGCCCGGAGGGTCTCGAAACGGTCGGCAACACCGGTCGCCGCGGCGCCGCCTTCGGCCAGGCGAAGCGCATCGGCCGACGAATCGACCGCCAGCGCCGAGGCCGCGCCAGCCGCGAGCGCGGCCAGGGAAAACCCCCCGACATGCGCGAAGACGTCCAGAACCCGCCCGCCCCTTGCCAGTCCCGCCGCGAAGGCGTGGTTGTCGCGCTGGTCGAAATAGAGCCCGGTCTTCTGGCCGCCGACCAGATCGGCCAGGTAGATGGCGCCGTTCATCGGAACCTCGACCGGCCCCGAGACGCCCCCGGCCAGAACCTCGACGACGCCGGGCAGGCCTTCGAGCCGCCGGGCACGGCCGGCACCGTTCTTGACGACGGTCGAGACCCCGGTGACCTCGACCAGCGCCGCGACCAGATCGTCAAGGGCGCGGTCTGCCCAGGCCGCATTCGGCTGCACCACGGCCGCATCGCCGAAACGGTCGATCACGACGCCGGGCAAGCGATCACCCTCGGCGTGAACAAGGCGGTAGAAGTCCTTGTCGTACAGCGTTTTTCTAAGATCCTGCGCGACCCTGATCCGGTCCGCGAACCATGCGCGATCGATCCGGCGACCGGGTGTCCGCGACAGGACGCGCGCAACGATCCGGGACAGCGGGTTCACGGCAACGGTGGCAATCGGCACCCGGTCGGCGCCTTCCAGCGTGGCAATGGTGCCGGGGGCGAGTGCGCGCGTCCGCCGGTCGAGCACCAGTTCGTCCGAGAAGACCCACGGGCTGCCGTGCCGGATGGCGCGGGCATCGGCCTTGGGCTTCAGCCGGACAACGGGAAGGTCGGCCTGGTCGCCGGAAACGTCAGAGGGGGGCGTCATGCCCCCTCCCTAGCGGCTTTGCCACGGCAGGTGAAGAGCCGTCCGGGGCAAATCTCGGTCGTCCGCTTCAGCCGTTGTCGGCCATGCGCCGGGCGTCGACCTCGGCGCCCTCGAACATTTCGCGTGTCATGGCCGCCAGATGCGAGGTGATCCGCACCTTCTGCGTGATCCCGCGCCGCTCGGCCTCGATGGCCTTGCGCCCGCCAAGCGCGACGATATCGGCGACGACCTCTTTCGGGCCGACAAGGATCGCGCCGGTCTTGGCATCGCGCACGGTCATCATGTAGCGGATCGAATGGGTCCCCCCGACGAAGAGCCGAGCCTTCTCGGTCAGCGCGTGGAAGCGCAACACGTCGATGTCGATATAGACCTCCTGGCGGCCATGCAGGTGCTGGACCCCCTGGGTCACGGCATCGTCGATGATCTTGGCAACCTGCTCGTAGCGGTCCCCATAGGGGTCACCGCGCCAGACGATATCTGCGATGGGGTAGAACATGTTCGCCTCGGACACGTGCAGCGTGCGCGGCACGTTGACCCGCACGTCCTTCACATGCCACTGGCTGGGATCGACTACCGCGACCGACGGCCCCGCGTCGATCGAGGAAAGCCGCGTCGGCTGCTCGATGATCGGCGCGCAGGCGCTGGCCCCGAGCGCGAAAATCACGGTTGCAAAAAATGTCTTGATCCTCATGGCTCCCGCCTTCCCTCTTGCCCCGGGCGGTCCCCGGGCATTCCCGGTTCGAGTTCTGCCGCCGAAATCGGGCGAAAGCAGGGAGGCGGGCCGACGAAATCGTGAATTCGAAACAATTCC
>RFGD01000093.1 GCA_003696705.1 Alphaproteobacteria bacterium
GAAGATCCGCATGAGCTGGTTTTCGGTAGCGGTCAGCCGGACAAGCTCTTCGCCGCGCCAAAGCTCGCCGCGAGCCGTGTCATATCGGCATGGGCCCAGCTGGACGACCTTCGGCACGACCGGGGTGGCGGTGCCGGCATCGGCGCTTCTGCGCATGATGGCGTTTATGCGCAGAAGCAGTTCGCGCGGCTCGAACGGCTTCGAAAGATAGTCGTCGGCCCCCGCCTCGAGCCCGGCGATCCGGTCCATCGCCTCGCCCCGCGCGGTCAGTAGAAGGACAGGCGTGCCGCGTTCGCGGATCCATCGGGTAAGGCTCAACCCGTCTTCGCCCGGCATCATCACGTCGAGGACGACAAGGTCGAAATCGAGACCGGCCATGATGCGCCGCGCATGTGCGGCATCGCGCGCGGCCGTGGCCAGAAAGCCGTTGCGCGAAAGGTACTGGCGCAAGAGCGTGCGAATGCGTTCGTCGTCATCCACGACCAGAACGTGGGCCTGCGGGGTCATCAGCGCCCTTCCCGGATCGAGTGGAACTGGCGCCGAAGCTCGGGGTCCATCATGTGTTCGAGCACCTTTCGAAAACCGGCCACGGCTTCGGGGCCGGCCGCGCGGTAGGCGGCGCGCATGCGCCGGCGCTGGGCCTCGGAAAGCTCGTTCTCGAGCGCGCGCCCCGCCTCGGTCAGATAGAGGTGCCGCTCGCGCCGGTCGCGCGTGCCGACACGGCTTTCGACAAGGCCGTCCTCGATCAGGGTGCGAAGGACCCGGTTCAGCGACTGCTTCGTGACGCCCAGGATGTCGAGGAGGTTGTTGACCGTCGTCCCTGGCTGGCGGTTGATGAAATGCACGGCGCGGTGATGGGCGCGCCCGTAACCGTGGCGCTCGAGGATGCGGTCCGGATCGGCCGTGAAACCGCGATAGGCAAAGAACATCGCCTCGATGCCGCGCCGAAGCTGGTCGTCGGTCAGGTAGAGAAGGTTCTCGGACCCCGGCGGCGACGTCGTCGCAAGGGGTTGTGCTTCTTCGCGTTTTCCACTCGACATGAGGTGTCGGCCCCTGTTTTGGAATATCCGCCTCGGCCCAATTTACGTCAGCGTTGTTGACTTTCCAAGAATCAATTGGTAGCGGTTCTTCGATTTGGCGCAACATTATGGCCGGTTCGGACGTAATTTGCGCAACAATCGCAAATCACGGCAGCGCAGCGCGTTTCGGGAGGGTTCAGGATGTCGGCAGAAAGCTATGACGATCGCGACGGTTTCATCTGGATGGATGGGCGCCTTGTTCCCTGGCGGGATGCCAATGTGCACATCCTGACCCACGCGCTTCACTACGCGTCGTCGGTGTTCGAGGGCGAACGCGCCTATGGCGGCAGGATCTTCCTCAGCCGCGAGCACTCCGAACGGCTTCACTACTCGGCGCGCTGTCTCGATTTCGAGATCCCCTTCTCGGTCGAGGAGATCGAGGCCGCGAAGGCGGAGGTCCTGAAGGCGAACGGATTTACCGACGCCTATGTGCGGGCCGTCGCCTGGCGCGGGGCCGGACAGGACATGGGTGTCGCCTCGCGCCGCAATCCCGTGCGCATGGCCATCGCCGCCTGGGAATGGGGAAGCTACTACGGCGACGCCAAGTACAAGGGTGCGAAACTCGACATTGCGAAATGGAAGCGCCCAAGCCCCGAGACGGCGCCAAGCCACGCCAAGGCCGCGGGTCTTTACATGATCTGCACGATGGCGAAGCACGCCGCCGAGGACAAGGGCTGCTCGGACGCGATGATGATGGATTACCGCGGCTATGTCGCCGAGGCGACGGGGGCGAACATCTTCTTCGTCAAGGATGGTGAAGTGCACACGCCCTTGCCCGACTGCTTTCTGAACGGTCTGACCCGGCAGACGGTCATCGGCATGTTGCGCGATCGGCAGGTCAAGGTGCACGAGCGCCACATCGAACCGTCCGAGCTCGAAGGGTTCGAGCAGTGCTGGCTCACCGGAACGGCGGCGGAGGTGACGCCCGTCGGCCAGATCGGCGACTACAATTTCGAGGTCGGCGCGCTGACACGGGAAATCGCGTCAGGCTACGAGAAGCTGGTGCGCAGCTAGATCTCGGGCAAGGACGACGCGCCGGCGGCACGAAAATGCCCCGCCCTGAGGGGCGGGGTGTCACCTCGTCCCGGACCGGCCGGGTTCATTGTTCTTTCGAAGGAAGGCCCCGGTGCCGCAGGTTGGGTGGGGGCTGAAAAATAACGCGCGGCACCGGGCATAGCGTTCCTTTGCTACGAGTCCATTTCTGCCCCGAAATCGGGGCAACGACAGGGTCGCAACTGGGAAAGATCGCGGAACCTTGACGGCAAAATCAGGGCGCGCTTGATCGCAGGCGATCTTTGGCCCAGACTTTCCACATGACCTTCGAAGCGCCGCGATCGTCGGGACGGAACAGCACGGCATCCATGCCGGTGCGCTTCGACCGGGCCGAGCTTGCGCAGATCCTGGGGCTTTATGGCCGGATGGTCGCCGCCGGAGAATGGCGTGACTATGCCATGTCCTTCCAGCGCGACCGAGCGACCTTCGCCGTCTTTCGCCGTACCGCCGAACATCCGGTCTACAGGATCGAGAAGCGGCCCCGGCTGAGGGCGAGGCAGGGCCAGTATGCGGTCATCGGCATGGATGGCCGGATACTTCGCCGAGGCCATGACCTCGGCCAGGTCCTGCGTGTGCTGGCGCGACGTCTCATCCGGCCCATAGACTGAGCCGCGGCGCCGACCCGGCTAGGCCGCTCCTGGCAGGCGCCCGACCGCAAGAAGGGGTCCCGCCGCGGCCTCGATCCGTTCTCGCGCCGGCCCGAGCGGCTCTGCGCGGACCGCCATGTGATGGGCGTTCGCATGGACAAGGCGGTCCGGCGCGGCGACGATGGCGACGTGCCCTTCCCAGAACAGGAGATCGCCGCGGGAAAGTCGCGGGTCGGCATCGGCTGGCCGGCCCAGGGCGCGGCGCTGTTGGTCCGAGTCCCGCGGGCATGGGGCGCCGGCCATCCGGGCGCAGAGATGCACAAGGCCCGAGCAATCGATGCCAAGGGGCGTGTCCCCGCCCCAGAGATAGGGCACCCCGTCAAGGCCTTCGGCCAGGGCGATCGGGTCCGCCGCCCGGTAATCCGGGGGCGCCAGGTGGCGCGCCGGCACCCACCCGGCCGTGAGGGGCCCTTCGATCCGCACCCAGTCGTCACGATGGCCTTCCGCGGCAAGCCGGCTTCCCATGACAAGGGTGGCCACCTCGGGCGCCTTGACGTC
>RFGD01000482.1 GCA_003696705.1 Alphaproteobacteria bacterium
GAAAGGGAGGGGCTGGCTCCGGCGGCAGGATTCGAACCTGCGACCAATTGATTAACAGTCAACTGCTCTACCACTGAGCTACGCCGGAACGCGAGCCGGGATATAGCAACGGATTCTTCGCGCGTCCAGAGGAGATTTCGGGGTTTTTCAACCGCGCGGCCCGGCAAGGTGGAAGGTCGCCGCGGGCGACAGGGGACCGTCGGCCTTCGCCTCGTTTTTCCGCGCAAGCTCAACGAGATGCGCAAAGACATTGCGGGCCGCCGCAGGCAGAAGCGCGGCCGGGACGTCGGTGTAGATGCGGGCCGCCAGGGCCGCCGGCGTGCCCGGGCCTTCGGCGAGCGCGGCGCGAATTGCCGCCTCTCGGGCCAGACGGTGACGACGCAGTTCCTCGACACGTTCGTGCGGCCGCGTCACGGGCGCGCCATGCCCGGGCAGATAGAGCGTGTCCGCTCTTCGGCGCCCAAGGCGGTCCAGCGAGCGCATGAAATCGCCCATGTCGCCATCGGGCGGCGAGACCAGCGACGGCGCCCAGCCCATCACGTGATCGCCCGTGAAGAGGACCCCGAGCCGGGGCTCGCCAAGGCAGATGTGATTGCCGAAGTGGCCGGGCGTGTGCACGACCTCGAGCCGCCAGCCGTCGCCGCCGATGACTTCGCCGTCGGCGAGCACGTGGTCGGGCGCGAAGGCGGCGTCGACGCCCTCGCCGCCGCCCATCTCGTGACCGGCGGCGGCAAGCGCCTCCATGACGGCGCTTCGGCCCGCGGTGGACGGGCCGAAACCCAGAACCGGCGCACCCGTCGCCTCGGCCAGTGGCCGCGCCAGCGGCGAGTGGTCAAGATGGCTGTGGGTGACGATGACATGGGTGATGCGCGCCCCCCGTGGCAGGGCGCGAAGGATCGCGTCGAGATGCGCCGGATCCTCGGGGCCCGGGTCGATGACGGCAATCTCTCGCGCGCCCAGAAGATAGGTGTTCGTCCCGGCCTCGGTCATGGGCGAGGGGTTCGGCGCCCGCAGCCGGAAGATGCCGGGCGCAATCGGCTCGGGCGCGTGCGTCTGTCCTTTCCTTGGGGTCGTCACGTCGCTACCCTCCGGCCATGGTCTTCGCATGGCTCAAGCAATACATGCCGCGCAGCCTTTACGGGCGGGCGGCGCTCATCCTCATCATGCCCATCGCGGTCACGCAGATCGTCGTCTCGGTGGTGCTGATCCAGCGCTATTACGAGGGCACCACCCGCCAGATGGCGCATGGCCTCTCGCTAGAGGTGCGCCTTCTCCTGGACCGGGTCAATGCCGCGCCGGACCGGGACGCTGCCATGGGCGTCGCCGAAGGCCTTGCCGCGCCGCTCCAGATCGAGCTTTTCCTGCCCGAGGGAAGCGTGCCGGCGACCGACCGGCGGGTCTTCTACGACCTTTCCGGTCGGGCGCTCATCGAAGCTCTGCGCGACATGCTGCCGACGGTGCGGGCCATCGACCTGGCCTCGGACGAGCGGCGGGTGACGCTTGTCCTCGACACGCGGCACGGTCCCCTCGGGGTCCGGTTTTCGCGCAACCGGGTGACGGCGTCGAACCCGCACCAGCTTCTTGTCTGGCTGGTGTTCACGGGCATCCTGATGACGCTGATCGCGTTTCTGTTCCTGCGCAATCAGCTTCGCCCAATTCGCCGTCTGGCCAAGGCGGCCGAGGCGTTCGGGCGCGGGCGCACGGTGCCCTACGCGCCGTCGGGCGCGGTCGAGGTGCGGGCCGCGGGCCACGCCTTTCTTGACATGCGCGCCCGGATCGAGCGCCACATCGAGCAGCGCACGCTGCTTCTGTCGGGTGTCTCGCACGATCTGCGGACGCCCCTGACGCGGCTCAAGCTTGGCCTGTCCCTTCTGGACGACAGTCCCGACGTCGAGGCGCTCAGGCGCGACGTCGAGGAGATGGAGCGCATCCTGGACGCCTTTCTGGCCTTCGCGCGCGACACCGTGCAGGAAGAGCCCACCCGCGTATCGCCGCGCGCGCTGGTCGAGGGCGTGGCCGAGGATGCGCGCCGCGCCGGCTGGCCCGTCGAGCTTGCCCTGCCGCCGGCGGCCGGGGACGAGATGGTGCTTCTGCGCCCCGTGGCCATCCGCCGCGCCCTAGACAACCTAGTGCGCAATGCCGCGGCGCATGGCACGCGCATCCGGCTTGGGGTTGACGTCCTGCCCGGTGCGGTGCGCTTCCGGGTCGAGGATGACGGCCCCGGCATTCCGCCCGACCGCCGGGCCGAGGCGCTGCGCCCCTTCGCGCGCCTCGACGAGGCGCGGAACCAGAACCGCGGCAGCGGGGTCGGACTGGGCCTTGCCATTGCCGCCGACATCGCGCGCTCGCACGGGGGTGTCCTGCGTCTGGGCGAGAGCGAGGAGCTCGGCGGCCTGAAGGCCGAGATCGTCATTCCCCGCTGAGGCGCCCGGCGCACCGGACGGGCAACGCGATTGCGCGGCAATGGCCGGTGTTTTGCCGAAATAGCAGGGAATTTTCCCGGATTGGCCCAGATCTTGCCCAGATTCGCGGCCACCAATGGGCCAGGAAACCGGCCATCGGAGTGTGCCATGAACAAACTGCGGGAACGTCTGGACGCGGAGCGGCGCGAAACGCTGGCGCTGAGCGGGACCATTCTGGGCATGGCCCTGGCGACGACGCTGTCGGTACCGGCGGCAAGCGCCATCGTGCGGATCTACGAACTCATGGCCGGCGTCACGGCCTCGCCGCTCATGCTGTCGCTGGTCGGCGTGTCGCTCTTCCTGGGGCTCACGCTCTCGGATCCGGTCGGCGCGTTCATCGAGCGTCAGCGCGCGGCCCGCGTCGTCCTTCGCTTCATCATCGGGGCCTGTTTCGGGGCGCTGTCGCACCAGTATGTCATTCAGCCCATCGTCGTCCGCGGGGACAGCGTGACGCCGATCATGAACATGCCCTTCATCGTCGGCGCGGTGCTGTTCTTCACTTTTGCCATCGACTGGTTTCTTCGCGACGATCCCCTGGCCGAGGATGACCCCCTGGCGCACGAGGGCATCGTTGCGGGCTTCATCGATCAGGCCGGGCCCTTCATCCTTCTGATGTGCTATGCGGTCTCGGCCGCGGCCTTCTGGTTTGCGCACCCGAACACGATGGTCACCGTGGGGATTCTCGTCCTTCTTCTGGCCGCCATGATCATGCAGGCGGTCCTTTCCTCGGAACTCGACGAAGAGGATCGGCCGGCAGATCGTCCCGGCGCGCTGCCGGCCCTGGGGCGGTTCCTGCGCGCGGTGCTCGAGGTCCTGCCGGGCGCGATGTTCATGATCGGCGTCGTCTCGCTTGCCGTGGATGCGATGCTGCCCATCCTGCCGGACCTGGGCGGGATCGCCGTCGCGCCGGCCGAGACGCTGTTGCGGCTCTCGGCAACGGTGGCGCTGTCCATCCTGCTCATCCCGGGCGTCGTGGTCCTTGGGACGCTGACGGGGACCGTGGCGCTGACCGTCATGGCCCGCCAGGAGATCTGGAGCTATCGCCGCCAGGCGCGGGCGCGCCGCAAGTTTCTCGACATGCTGTTCGGCTCCGAACTCAGCCGGCTTCTGCACCGGGCCATGGCCCGCGACGGGATCAAGGCGGACGACGAATTTCTGACCGTTTCGGGCTTGGCGGCCGAGGGTGCCGGCGATAGCATGCCGGCATGGCGAACGACGAGCCCGAAAAGCTTCTGACGCATTACGTGGGCGGCGCCTGGGTGGCGCCGCTCGAGCCACGACACCACACCATCGTCAATCCGACGGACGGCACGCCCGCAGGGACACTTGTCCTTGGCGGGCCGAAGGACGTCGACCGCGCCGTCGCGGCGGCGGTTGCGGCCTGGCCGGCCTTTGCGGGGTGGTCGCGATCGGAACGGCTGGATCTTCTGCGCGGCATCCGGGACGAGACGGCCCGCCGCCTCGGCGATCTGGCGGCGGCCATTTCGGCCGACATCGGCGCGCCGATGACGATGGCGCGCACCATGCAGGCCGATGCCGGCGTCGGCCACATGGACGGGTTCATCGCGGCGCTCGAACGCCAGCCCGAGCGCGAGACGATCCCGGGCGACGACGTCCTGGTCAGAGAGCCCGTGGGCCCGGCCGCGCTCATCACGCCGTGGAACTGGCCGGTGAACCAGATCGTCCTGAAGGTCGGCGCGGCGCTGGCGGCCGGGTGCACGGCGGTACTGAAACCCTCGGAGTTCGCGCCGCGGACGAGCGTCCTTTACATGGACATCCTTGCCGCCGCCGGCGTCCCGCCCGGCGTCGTCAACATGATCCAGGGCGACGGCGAAACCGGGGCGGCGCTGAGCCGGCATCCGCAGATTGCCATGATCTCGTTCACCGGCTCGACGCGCGCGGGACGCGACATCATGTGCGCCGCGGCCGAGGGGATTCGCCGGGTGGCGCTGGAACTCGGGGGGAAGTCCCCCAATCTGGTCTTCGCGGATTGTGGCGATGCGCTCGAGGCGCGGGTGCGGTCCTCGGTCGCCGAGTGTTTTCTCAATACCGGCCAGTCGTGCGACGCGCCGACCCGGATGCTGGTCGAACGCGCCATCTATGAGCAGGTGGTCGAGATCGCCGCCGACGCCGCCCGAAACACGCGCCTCGGCAATCCCGCCGAGGAGGGCGACCACCTGGGCCCAATCGTCAACGAGCGCCAGTTTCGCCGCGTGCGCGACCTGATCGAAACCGGCATCGAGGAAGGCGCCCGCCTTGTCGCCGGCGGTCCCGAAATGCCGAAGGGGTTCAACCATGGGTTCTGGGTCCGGCCGACCGTCTTTGCCGACGTCACCCCGTCCATGACGCTTTGGCGAGAGGAGGTGTTCGGTCCCGTCCTGGCCATCACCCCGTTCGAGACCGAGGCCGACGCCATCGCCCTTGGCAACGACACGGTCTATGGCCTTGCCGCCTATGTACAGACGGGCGACCCGGCGCGGGCCGAGCGGGTGGCCCTTGCCCTTCGGGCCGGGGCCGTCCATGTCAACGGGCAGAGCATGGAATACGGCACCCCCTTCGGCGGCTATCGCCAGTCCGGCATCGGGCGCGAGGGCGGCATATGGGGCATCGAGGAGTTTCAGGAGATCAAGACGATCCACGCGCCCTGACGCAGCGGCGCGCGGGAACGGTTGCAAAGGGGCGCCGCGCTCGCGCATGATTGCGTCGACGAGGACCGGAAGGGAGACACGCCACCACATGTCCGAATGGCGAAGCAGCGAGGCCGCGCGTGGCCTTGCCCTTGTCGGTCCGACGCTTCTTTACGCGGTCGCGATGCTGGCCGTGCCCCTTGGCGCCGTGCTGGTCTACAGTTTCCTGACGGATGGCTATCTGACGATCATCCCGGAGTTCACGCTCGCGAACTACGCCGAGGTCTTTTCCGACCCCATCTATCGCCAGGTCATGGCTCGGTCGCTGGGGGTGGCGCTGGCGGTGACGGTGGCGACGGTCGTCCTGGCCTATCCGGTGGCCTATTTCGTCGCCTTCCACGTTCGGCCCGAGCGCCGGTCGCTATGGCTCTTTCTCATCACCATCCCCTTCTGGACCAGCTATCTGATCCGCGTCTTCCTGTGGAAGGTGATCCTTGGCTACAACGGGGTGGTGAATGCCACGCTGACCGGGCTCGGCATCATCGACGAGCCCCTGACCTTCATCCTCTACAACGTCAATGCGGTCGTCATCACGCTGGCGCACGCCTACGCGCCCTTTGCGATCCTGCCCATCTTCGTGGCGCTCGGGAAGATCGACCGGACGCTTCTGGAGGCGGCGCAGGACCTGGGCGAAAGCCGCCTGGCCACCTTCCTTCGCGTGACGCTTCCGCTCTCGGTGCCGGGGGTGGTGGCGGCGGTCCTCATCGTCTTCATCCCCACGGTGGGCGACTATGTCACGCCGCGGCTTGTCGGCGGCCCGGAAGGGCGGATGATCGCGAACATCATACAGCTTCAGTACCTCAGGCTCGACAACTACCCGCTTGGCTCGGCGCTGGCGGTCACGGCCATGGCCATCGTCACGGTCATCGCGGTCGGCTTCGTCCTCTCGCTTCGCCGGTACCTGAGGGTGCGGCAATGAAGGGGCGCTGGCTCAGGGCCTACACGGTCCTCTATCTTCTGTTCCTCTATGCGCCGATCGCGCTTCTGCCGATCTTCGCCTTCAACGATGCGACCATCATCGCCTTTCCGCTCGGCGGGTTCACGGGCCGCTGGTTCGTCGAGCTGGGCAAGGTGCCGGCGCTGCACGACGCGGCGCTGAATTCCGTCTTCATCGCAGCCATGGCGTCGGTCAGCGCGACGGTCCTTGGCATGCTGGCGGCCTGCGCCAGCACGCGTTACGAGTTCCCGGCCAAGCGCCCCATCATGGGCTTCATCATGCTGCCGCTTGTCCTGCCCGAGATCATCGTGGGCGTGTCGCTTCTGGTCGTCATCTTGCGGGCAGGGTTGCACCTTTCGCACTGGTCGATCATCGCGGGCCACATCCTGATCGTGACGCCGTTCTCGATCGCCATCCTGTCGTCGGCCTTCGCGAGCCTTGACCGATCGCTCGAGGAAGCGGCGATCGACCTGGGCGAGACGCCCTGGTCGACCTTCCGGCTGGTCACGCTGCCGTTGGTGATGCCGGGCATCATCTCGTCGCTTCTGATCGGGTTCACCATTTCGCTCGACGAGTTCATCATCGCCTTCTTCCTTTCCGGTTCCGAGCCGACGCTGCCCGTCTATATCTTCGGACAGCTGCGCTTTCCCCAGAAGATCCCGATCATCATGGCGCTTGGCACGATCCTTGTGGTGCTCAGCATCCTTCTTCTCGTGACGGCAGAATACTTCCGGCGCCGCGGCATCCGCCGCGCAGGCGGCCAGGATAGCGGAGGGTTCCTTGGCTGATCCGATCATCCAGCTTGAAAACGTCACCAAGCGCTTCGACGATTTCGAGGCGCTGAAGGGCGTCAGCGCAGACATCCGCGAGGGGGAATTCTTCTCGCTCCTCGGGCCGTCGGGCTGCGGGAAGACGACGCTCTTGCGCACCATCGCCGGGTTCGAGGCGCCGACCTCGGGCCAGGTCCGCATCGCCGGGCAGGACATGGCCGGCGTGCCGCCCAACCGGCGACCGACCAACATGGTTTTTCAGTCCTACGCGATCTTTCCCCACCTCGATGTCGCCGGAAATGTCGGCTTCGGCCTGCGCCGCAGCCCCATGTCGGCGGCCGAGAAGGCGCGGGCCGTCGACGAAGCGCTCGAGATGGTGGGGCTTGCGGGCTACGGGCGGCGCGCGGCGCACGCCCTTTCCGGCGGGCAGCGCCAGCGGGTCGCGCTTGCGCGCGCCCTGGTCCTGAAGCCGCGGGTCCTTCTTCTGGACGAACCGCTGTCGGCCCTGGACAAGAAGCTTCGAGAGCAGATGCAGGGCGAGCTCAGGCGGCTTCAGCGGCAGGTCGGGATCACCTTCATCCTTGTCACCCACGACCAGGAAGAAGCCCTCATCATGTCCGACCGCATCGCCGTCATGTTCGAGGGACAGATCGCCCAGATGGCCAACCCCGAGATGCTCTACCGGCGGCCGGTCTCGCGCCGCGTGGCCGAGTTCATCGGCGTGATGAACTTTCTGCCCGCCCGGGTCACGGCGAGCTCGCCGGCCGGCATCGAGGTCGAGATCGCCGGGCTTGGTCGCGCCACGCTTTCGGGCGACAGCCACGCCGAGGCCGCGCCGGGCGAGCCGCCCAGCGTCGGCATCCGCCCGGAAATGCTGACGATCCTTTTCGGCAACGAACCCGAGACGGGCCGCGTGGCCGAGGGCGAGGTCCGCGAAGTCGTCTACTACGGCGACATGACCTACTACGAGATCGCCATCGACGGCGCGCCCGGAACCGTCACCGTGTCCATGCGCAACCTCGTCAACCGGCCCGTCCTGCGCCGCGGAGAGCGGACGCGCATTTCCTGGGACGAACGCGCGCTGATCCTGTTTCGCTAGCCCGACCGGCGGCGCGCCGGTCAGTCGTGCCAGAGTTCGGGGCCGCCGATGATCGCGTCATCCTCGTGGCCGATCGCCCGTTCGTCCTTGTGGGCGTAGTCGATCGACAGAAGGACGTGGCGGATGGCGGCAAGCCGCGCGCGGCGCTTGTCGTCGGCGCGGATCACCTTCCATGGCGCGACGTCGCTGTGGCTTCGCTTCAGCGTCTCGGCAATGGCGGCCGAGTAGTCGTCCCATTTCTCGAGGCCCTCGACGTCGATACGGCTCAGCTTCCACTGCTTCAAGGGGTCACGCTCTCGGTCAAGGAAGCGGCGCAGCTGTTCGGCGCGCCCGACGTTCAGCCAGAACTTGAACAGCCTGACGCCGTCCTGCACCAGCATGTCCTCGAACTCGGGTACCTGGTGGAAGAAGCGCTCGCGCTCGGACGGGGTGCAGAAGCCGAAGACATGCTCGACCACGCCGCGGTTGTACCACGAACGATCGAAGAAGCAGATTTCGCCGCCGGCTGGCAGTTCGCGCACATAGCGCTGGAAATACCATTCCGAGCGTTCGCGTTCGGTCGGTTTCGGCAGCGCGACGACACGCGCGCCGCGGGGGTTCAGGTTCTCGCGAAAGCGCTTGATGGTGCCGCCCTTGCCGGCCGCGTCGCGCCCTTCGAAGACGATGGCGACGCGGGCGCCCGCGTCCTTCACCCAGGCCTGAAGCTTGACGAGTTCCTTCTGCAGCGCCTCCATCTCGCGGCCATAGACCTTGCCCGGCATCCGTTCGGAATAGGGATAGTCGTCGGTGATGATGTCGTTCTTCTCGGCCAGTTCGATGCGCGTGCGCACCCATTCCGGCGCCTTGGTCAGGTAATAGGCGCTGATCGCGCCTTCGAAGGGAAGCGTCATTCCTGTGCGTCCTCCGTTGCGATGGCTTCGGTCGCCGTGGCGTCGGCCTGCCCGACACCGGGGCGGCGGGCGGCGCGGTCGACGGCCTCGATGACGGCTTCGGGCCGGACGTGATGGGGCATGTGTCCCGTGTCCGGAAGAAGGACGAGATTTGCGCCTGGCACAAGGCGGGACAGGCGGACGGCCGTGGGGCCGGGGGGCACGATCCGGTCTTCCGTTCCGTGCACGATCTCGACCGGCAGGGCGAGGGCCGGCACGTCGTCTTCGAGGCGCGCGGTTTCGGCCGGCAGGGCGGCGATCTGACGGGCGTCCGCGGCAAGGGTGGCGCGGCGCACGGCAAGGGCCGCACCCGTGCGGACGGCATAGTCGGGCGGCACGGGGTTGGGCGCAAAGATTTCCCGGATGATGTCGGCCGCCAGGCTGTTCGGGAAGAAGGCGGTCACGACCGGCGCGGCCAGAAACCGGCCGGGCGGACTTGCGAGCGCGCGAAACAGGGCAAGGTCGCGCACCTTCCAGGGAAGCGTCGCGCCCGAGACGA
>RFGD01000483.1 GCA_003696705.1 Alphaproteobacteria bacterium
CGGCGCCATCGGGCCGCTCAACAAGGCCCTCTCCCTCTCGCCCGACGTCGAGAACCCCGGCTTCCGCGCCGTCACCTTCGACGAGGTCCGGGCCGCCTATGCCGAGCAGGTCGCCGGCCTCGTCGACGGCGGGGTGGACGTGCTCCTGGTCGAGACCGTCTTCGACACGCTCAACGCCCGGGCCGCCCTCTTCGCCATCCAGGAGCAGTTCCGGCGGACCGGCCGCGTGCTGCCCGTGATGGTCTCCGGCACCATCGTCGACCAGAGCGGGCGCACGCTCTCGGGGCAGACGCCCGAGGCCTTCTGGATCTCCGTCTCCCACATGCCCCACCTGCTTTCGGTGGGCCTCAACTGCGCCCTCGGCTCGGCCCAGATGCGGCCCTTCCTCGAAGAACTCGCCGGCGTGGCGACGGTCTTCACCAGCCTCTACCCGAACGCCGGCCTGCCGAACGAATTCGGCGGCTACGACGAGACGCCGGACTTCATGGCCGCGCAGGCCGACGGCTACGCCCGCGACGGCTTCCTGAACCTCGTCGGCGGCTGCTGCGGCACCACGCCCGCGCACATCCGCGCCCTGGCCGAGGTCGCCGCCCGGCACGCGCCGCGCCGCATCCCCGAGCGCCCCCGCACCCTCCGCCTCTCCGGCCTCGAACCGCTCGTCTTCCGCCCCGGCCTCAACTTCGTCAACATCGGGGAGCGGACGAACGTCACCGGCTCGCGGCGCTTCGCCCGGCTCATCCGCGAGGAGAAGTATGAAGAGGCCGTCTCGGTGGCCCGGCAGCAGGTCGAGAACGGCGCGCAGCTGATCGACGTGAACATGGACGAGGGGATGCTCGACGGCGCCGCGGCCATGACCCGCTTCCTCAACCTGATCGCCGCCGAGCCCGACATCGCCCGCGTGCCCGTCGTCCTCGACTCGTCGAAGTGGGACGTCATCGAGGCCGGGCTGAAGTGCGTGCAGGGCAAGGCCGTGGTCAACTCCATCTCGCTCAAGGAGGGGGAGGACGCCTTCCTCGAACACGCCCGGAAGGCCCGCATGTACGGCGCCGCCGTCATCGTGATGGCCTTCGACGAGGACGGGCAGGCGGACACCCTGGAGCGCCGCATCGCCGTGTGCGAGCGCGCCTACCGCCTCCTCACCGAACAGGCCGGCATCCCGCCCGAGGACATCATCTTCGACCCCAACATCTTTGCCGTGGCCACGGGCCTGCCCGAGCACAACCGGTACGCGCTCGACTTCCTCGATGCCACCCGGTGGATCAAGGCGAACCTGCCGCACGCCCGCGTCTCCGGCGGCGTCTCGAACCTGTCGTTCTCGTTCCGGGGCAACGACCGCGTGCGCGAA
>RFGD01000484.1 GCA_003696705.1 Alphaproteobacteria bacterium
AGGGATGCCCCAAGGGATGCGTTGACATGACCGAATGGAGCGTGACCCCGGGACTGATCGAATATCCGCAGGCGCTGGCCGAGATGGAAGCGCGCGCCGGTGCGATCGCCGAGGGGACAGCGGACGAGCTTGTCTGGCTGGTCGAGCACCCGCCCCTTTACACTGCCGGCACCTCGGCCAGGCCCGAGGATCTTGTCGACCCGAACCGCTTTCCCGTCTACGAGGCCCGCCGCGGCGGTCAGTATACCTACCACGGCCCCGGCCAGCGCGTCGTCTACACTATGCTCGATCTCAACCGTCGCGGCCGCGACGTGCGCCGCTTTGTCCGACAGCTCGAGGCGTGGGTCATTGCGACGCTGGCCGAATTCAACGTCCGCGGCGAGATTCGCGAGGGGCGCGTCGGCGTCTGGGTGACGCGCCCGGACAAGCCGCCGCGGGCCGACGGGTCCCCGCGCGAAGACAAGATCGCGGCCATCGGCATCCGACTTCGCCGGTGGGTCAGCTTTCACGGCCTGTCGATCAATGTCGAACCCGATCTCTCGCATTTCGACGGCATCGTGCCCTGCGGCATCCGCGAGCATGGCGTCACAAGCCTCGTCGACCTTGGCCTTCCCGTGACGATGGCCGACCTCGACAATGCCCTTCTGGCGACCTTTCCGAAGATTTTCGGCGACCAGCCGGTGGCGCGCGACAAATTTACCCCTGCCCCCGGCTGAAGTGGACGCTATTCTGCGCGGGCCCCAAGGTTTTGCGAATCCCCAGAGGAGGAAGAACAACATGAAACGTCTGGCACTGGCCCTTGCGGCCCTCGCCGTTGCCGCCACCCCCGCCCTTGCCGAGGGTGACGCCAAGAAGGGCGAGAAGACCTTCAAGAAATGCAAGTCCTGCCACTCGATCGCCAACGGTGACGACGTGATCGTCAAGGGCGGCAAGACGGGTCCGAACCTTTACGGCGTGATCGGCCGCAAGGCGGGCTCGGCCGAGGGGTACAAGTATTCTTCGGCGATGGTCGCCGCCGGCGAGGCCGGGCTCGTCTGGGACGAGGAAAAGCTTGCGACCTTCGTCAAGGATCCGTCGGCATTCCTCAAGGAAGTGACCGGCGACGCCGCCGCCAAGTCCAAGATGACCTTCAAGCTGAAGAAGGGTGGCGAGGACGTGGCCGCCTATCTCGCCAGCCTGGCGGCCGAGTAAGGGGCCTCTCTGCCCTACGGGCAGAAATCTGAGAAGATCGCCGCGCGGGCGCATTGCCTGCGCGGCGACAACGGGCTAAGGAAAGCCTGCACCGTGCGGCCGGCAAGGACCGCCCTGGCAAGAGACAAGGAACGGGAGAAAGCGAAATGGCCGATGCAGCCATTCAGGCGCACGACCATGAACATCCGGGTTTCTTCACCCGCTGGTTCATGTCGACCAACCACAAGGATATCGGAATCCTTTACCTTTTCACGGCCGCGTTCTTCGGACTGATCGCGGTCGTCTTCTCGGTCTTCATGCGCATGGAGCTCATGGAGCCCGGCGTTCAGTTCATGTGCCTCGAGGGCATGCGGCTTCTGCCCTCGGCCGAAGAGTGCACGCCGAACGGACATCTCTGGAACGTCGTCGTGACGGCACACGGCATCCTGATGATGTTCTTCGTCGTCATTCCCGCGCTGTTCGGCGGCTTCGGCAACTACTTCATGCCGCTCATGATCGGCGCGCCGGACATGGCGTTCCCGCGCATGAACAACCTGAGCTTCTGGCTCTACTTCACCGGCGCCTCGATGGCGACGCTCTCGGTGTTCCTGCCGGGCGGTGACGGCCAGACGGGCTCGGGGGTCGGCTGGGTTCTCTATCCGCCGCTCTCGACGAGCGAGGCGGGCATGTCCATGGACCTCGCGCTGTTCGCGGTGCACGTTTCGGGCGCCTCGTCGATCCTTGGCGCGATCAACATGATCACGACGTTCCTGAACATGCGCGCGCCGGGCATGACGCTGCACAAGACGCCGCTGTTCCCGTGGTCGATCTTCGTGACGGCGTGGCTGATCCTGCTGTCGCTGCCGGTGCTGGCCGGCGCCATCACCATGCTGATCACCGACCGCAACTTCGGCACGACCTTCTTCGATCCGGCAGGCGGCGGCGACCCGGTGCTCTACCAGCACCTTCTGTGGTTCTTCGGCCACCCCGAGGTCTACATGATCATCGTGCCGGGCTTCGGCATCATCAGCCACGTGACCGCGACCTTCTCGCGCAAGCCGATCTTCGGCTACCTGCCGATGGTCTATGCCATGGTGGCGATCGGGGTCCTCGGCTTCGTCGTCTGGGCGCACCACATGTACACCGTGGGCCTGAGCCTGACGCAGCAGTCCTACTTCATGCTTGCGACGATGGTCATCGCCGTGCCGACCGGCATCAAGATCTTCTCGTGGATCGCGACGATGTGGGGCGGCTCGATCGAGTTCAAGACGCCGATGCTGTTCGTCTTCGGCTTCCTGTTCCTGTTCACGATCGGCGGCGTGACCGGCATCGTGCTCAGCCAGGCGGCTGTGGACCGCTACTATCACGACACCTACTACGTCGTGGCGCACTTCCACTACGTGATGTCGCTGGGCGCGGTCTTCGCGATCTTCGCCGGCATCTACTACTGGATCGCCAAGATGTCGGGGCGCCAGTATCCCGAATGGGCCGGCAAGCTGCATTTCTGGACGTTCTTCATCGGCGCGAACCTGACGTTCTTCCCGCAGCACTTCCTTGGCCGTCAGGGCATGCCGCGGCGCTACATCGACTACCCCGAGGCCTTCGCTTCGTGGAACTACCTGTCGTCGATCGGCGCCTTCATCGGTGCAGCCTCGTTCGTCTTCTTCATCGGGGTGATCCTTTACACGCTGCGCGCCGGCAAGCGCGTGAGCGAGGCGAACTACTGGAACGAGCATGCCGATACGCTCGAATGGACGGTGCCGACGCCGCCGCCGGCCCACACGTTCGAGACGCTCCCGACGCCCGACATGTGGGACAAGGGGCACGCACACTGACGATGCCCTACAAGCGCATCGACAATCCCGAGGGGGCCCCGGCACTGACCGGGGCCCTTTCCCCTTCGGCTGCCGGGGAAGGTGGCGCGCCGGTTGCCGTCCTTCGCGTCTGGCCGCACCGCTCGCTGCCCCGGCTGGGCTATGTCTGGTTCGTTGCCGGCACCGCGATGCTGCTTCTCGTGCCGCTTCTGGCCGTCATCGGCACGGCGATCCTGTGGGGGCTCCTGCCCTTCCTCTTCGGCACGCTTCTTCTTCTCATGTATTTCATCGAGCGCAGCTATCGCGACGGCGAGCTGGTCGAGGAACTGGCCGTCTGGCCGGACCGCCTGGTCCTTGTCCACAAGCCGCCGCGCGGCGCGCCGCTGGTGTGGACCGCGAACCCCTACTGGGTCCGCGTCCGCGTCATCGAAAAGGGCGGGCCGGTCGAGAACTACGTGACCATGACCGGCGACGCAGAGCGCGATGTCGAGATCGGCGCCTTCCTGTCACCCGACGAGCGAAAGGCGCTGGCGCAAGAGATCAGGGACGTGCTGGCCCGCGCCGGCAGGGCGACGCCCTGAGCCGACGCGCCGCAAGGGCCGCCGGGTTCAGCCGAGGCGCGCCTTGACCCGCCGGCCGACCTCTCCGAAATCGACCTGGCCTGTGTACTTGGACTTCAGTTCGCCCATCACGCGGCCCATGTCGCGAATCGTGCTTGCCCCCGTCTTCTCGATCGCGCTGTCGATGGCCGCCTCGATCTCCTCCTCGGTCAGCTGACGCGGAAGGAATTCCTCGATCACGGCGATCTCGGCGCGTTCGCGCTCGGCAAGCTCCAGCCGTCCGCCCTCTTCGTAGGCGCGGGCGCTTTCCTGGCGCTGCTTGATCATGCTGGACAGGATGCCAAGGATCTCGGCGTCGGTGGCGCCGTCATCCCTTCCCTGGGAACGAAGCTGGATGTCGCGGTCCTTGATGGCGGCATTGATAAGCCGCAGCGCCGACAGCCGCACGGTGTCCTTGCTTTTCATCGCGTCCTTCAACGCGGACGAAATTCGCTCTCTGATCCCCATTGGCCGGTCAACCCTTCAAGGTGATTTCCAAGCCCGGGACATTACCCGCGCGCCGGTGCCGAGGCAACAACTCAAGGCGCCCGGACACCGACTGTGGCGCCGGTGCACGGATCGCCCGGCCCGCTCGGCCCCGCCCCCGCCGCGACGGGCAGGGGGCGGCCGGGACGGTCCCGGCCGTCGGCCCGGGCGCCTTGACGTTGCGCCGGCCGGTCCTTAGTTTCCGCGCGATCCGCCCAGGGAGTCGTCATGACCGTCAAACGAACTGCCGCCCGGCCCACCGCCTGCCTTGCCCTTGCAGACGGCACGGTGTTCCATGGCCACGGGCTTGGGGCCACGGGCATCCGTACCGCCGAGCTTTGCTTCAACACGGCCATGACCGGCTATGAAGAGATCAT
>RFGD01000094.1 GCA_003696705.1 Alphaproteobacteria bacterium
GGCGGGGTCTTCCTTGGCCTGAACGGCACGGTGGTCAAGTCGCACGGCGCGGCCGATGCCGTCGGCGTCGCCGCCGCGATCGGCCTTGCCTATCGCCTGTCGCAGTCGGGATTTGCCGAACGGGTCGCGGCAAGGGTTGCATCCGCGCTTCCGGAACGACAGGATGCGCCGAACAACCAAGAGGCCGCGTCCAAGGCATGACCGTCAGAGCAGTTCCCGTAGGTATCGGCCACTACCTGCCCGAGCGGGTGGTGCCGAATTCGGAATTCGAAAAGACCATCGACACCTCGGACGAGTGGATCCGGGGCCGGACGGGCATCGAGAACCGCCATTTCGCCCGAGAGGACGAGCGCACTTCCGATCTGGGCGCCCGGGCGGCCAGGGCGGCGCTGGACGACGCGGGGCTGAACCCGGACGACATCGACGCCATCGTCCTTGCCACTTCGACCCCGGATCTGACCTTCCCGTCGACCGCGACCATGGTGCAGGCGGCCATCGGCATGACCCGCGGCTTCGCCTATGACGTTCAGGCCGTATGCGCCGGGTTCATCTTCGCGACCGCGACGGCCAATGCGCTGATCGTCTCGGGGCAGGCCCGGCGGGTCCTCGTCATCGGGGCCGAGACCTTCAGCCGCATCCTCGACTGGGCCGACCGCACGACCTGCGTCCTCTTCGGCGACGGCGCGGGCGCCCTTGTGCTCGAGGCACAGGAAGGCACCGGCACGACCGCCGACCGGGGGGTCCTGTCGGTCGATCTGCATTCGGACGGGCGCTTTCGCGACATCCTTTATGTCGACGGCGGCGTCTCCTCGACCGGCTCGGCGGGCTATCTGCGCATGCTCGGCCGCGAGGTCTTCCGCCACGCGGTGGAAAAGCTTGCGCAGACCAGCGAAACGGCGCTCGAGAAAGCCGGGCTTTCAAGCCAGGACGTCGACTGGATCGTGCCGCATCAGGCCAACCTTCGCATCATCAAGTCGACGGCCGCAAAGATGGGCGTGCCCATGGACCGCGTGATCGTCACGGTCCAGGATCACGGCAACACGTCGGCGGCCTCGATCCCCCTTGCGCTTTCGGTCGGGAAAGAGCGCGGCCTTCTCAAGCCGGGCGATCTTCTGGTTTCCGAGGCGATCGGCGGCGGGCTTGCCTGGGGCGCCGTCGTCATTCGCTGGTAACCGGCGCCGGGCCGCTTTCGCTCCGGCCATCAAGTCATTGATATTGACTCGTTTTGCCGCTTCTCGTCATACTCGCCCGAAAAGGGGGGTTGCATGTCCGGGAAGACATTGACGCGCGTTGATCTGACCGAAGCCGTATTTCGCGAAGTCGGTCTTTCCAGAAACGAGTCCGCCCAGCTGGTCGAAAGCGTCCTTCAGCACATCTCGGATGCGCTGGTCGAGGGCGACACGGTCAAGATCTCGTCCTTCGGCACCTTCACGGTCCGCGACAAGTCGGCCCGCGTCGGACGCAATCCGAAGACCGGCGAAGAGGTCCCGATCGAACCGCGGCGCGTCGTGACCTTCCGGCCGTCGCAGCTGATGAAAGAGCGGGTCGCGGCCGGCAACCGCGGACGGACGGACTGAGGGGACCCCCTGAGCACATGGCAAAGTCACCAGACGCGTTTCGCACCATTTCCGAGGTTTCCGAATGGCTCGACACGCCGCCGCACGTCCTGCGGTTCTGGGAAAGCCGCTTTCCTCAGGTCAAGCCGGTCAAGCGGGCGGGCGGCAGACGCTACTATCGCCCGGCCGACATGCGGCTTCTGGGCGGTATCAAGAAGCTTCTCCACGATGATGGGCTGACCATCCGGGGGGTGCAGAAGATCCTGCGTGAAAAGGGGGTCCACTATGTCATGGACCTTTCCCCCGCGGTCGAGGCCCCGGCGGCCGAGGAACTTCACGGGGACGAGATGCCCGTCCTCTCGCGCCGTCAGCGCCGCCGCGCGCGGCGACGCGCCCTTGCCGAGGCTTCGGATGTCGTCGATGCCGAGGTGATCGACAAGGCCGAAGGGCCGGGCGAGAGCCAACCGACCGCCAGTTCGGCCGAATCGCCGCCGGAAACTGCGGACCGTGCCCATACGGCCGAGACGGCCGACGCCGCCGCCGAAGCCGCGGAATCCGGTCAGGCAGAGCCCGCCCCCGAGACCTCGACGGACGCGCCACCGTCCGATGCCGCCGCGGCCGAGGCACCGGCGCCCGTCGCCCGCGGGCCGGAAGCGCCAGAAGAGGCGGCCGACGTGGCGCCGATGGCCGAAGACGTCGAGGAGGTGCCGCCCGACAACGTGGTCCCGCTCGGACGCGCCGCCGAGGGGCAGCACGCCGTCGAGGAGCCGCAAGATCTCTTCTCGCGGCTTGCCCTTGACGAAGGCGCCCCCGTGACCGAGCCCCCGGCCCCGGCCGAGGTGGCAACAAGGGAACCGGCCGCCGTGGAAGGCGCGACCAGCCCGACCGCCGCCGAGCGCCCTGCCGCGCGTCGTCGCGTGCCCACACCGGAAGAGGAGCGCATCGTCGCCCTCTACACGCGCCTTCGTGCCCTTCGCGACCGGATGGCCGAGGCCGACACGCTGCGTCGCCGCCGATCCTGATGCGCACGCATCCGACCAGGGGACGCCGCGGCACCGCAGGCTGCGGTGGGGACGGAAGCAACGCGAACGCCCCGTCGGATTGCATCTTGCAGCGGCCGAAAATTCGTCTATTTATGCGCTCCGTCGGGCCGTGGCGCAGTCTGGTTAGCGCGTTCGTCTGGGGGGCGAAAGGTCGCGAGTTCGAATCTCGCCGGCCCGACCATCGCCCCCGCACCATCGCATGTCCCGGCCCCGTCGGACCGGGTCGTCTCGGAGGGCAGGACACCGCATGACCGGCGCGGCCGCAGAAGCCACGGGCGTTCTTCCCGACCATGCCCTTTCCGAGATGCTGGCCAAGGGGGCCATCACGGCCGATCCCCCGGTCGACGCCGCCCAGATCCAGCCCGCAAGCCTTGATCTTCGCCTCGGGACGGTGGCCTATCGTGTCCGTGCGTCGTTTCTTGCCGGCAAGGGCCACAGCGTGGCCGAGCGCCTGCCCGAGTTCGAGATGCACCGCTTTCCGCTGACGGGCGGCGCCGTGCTCGAAAAGGGCTGCGTCTATCTTGTGCCGCTCATGGAATCGCTGGACCTTCCCGCAGACATCCAGGCCGTCGCCAACGCGAAAAGCTCGACCGGCCGGCTTGATCTTCTGACCCGCACCATCACCGACGGCGGCACCGAGTTCGACCGCATCGCGCCGGGCTATCGCGGCCCGCTTTACGCCGAGATATGTCCTCGCTCCTTCTCGGTGCTCGTGCGGCCGGGCATGCGGCTCAACCAGATCCGGTTCCGCCGCGGCCAGGCCGTCCTGTCCGACCGCGAACTTGCCCGGCTTCACGAGGTCGAAACGCTGGTCGACACGCCGCCGCGGATCGACGGCGGGCTGGGCTTTTCGGTCGATCTCCGGCCGCGTGGCGACACGCTTGTCGGCTATCGCGCCAAGCCCCACACGGGGCTCATCGATCTTGACCTCGTCGGCCATTACGACCCGGCCGATTACTGGGAAGAGGTGCACAGCCGAAACGGCCGTATCATTCTCGATCCCGGCGCCTTCTACATTCTGGTCAGCCGAGAGGCCGTCCACATCCCCCCGACCCACGCCGCCGAGATGGCGCCCTATCTTGCCATGGTCGGCGAGTTTCGCGTGCACTATGCGGGCTTCTTCGACCCGGGGTTCGGACATTCGGCCGCCGGCGGCAAGGGCTCTCGCGGGGTTCTCGAGGTCCGCTGCCACGAGGCCCCGTTCGTCCTCGAACACGGTCAGATCGTCGGGCGCCTCATCTACGAAAGGATGGCCGCGCCGCCCGAGCGCCTTTACGGCGCCGAGATCGCCTCGAACTATCAGGGACAGGGCCTGAAGCTTGCCAAGCACTTCCGTCAGGGCTGAGCCCGGCGGCCCCGGGCGACGGCTCAGAACC
>RFGD01000095.1 GCA_003696705.1 Alphaproteobacteria bacterium
CTGGCGCCGGCGGGTCCGGACGAGGTTCAGGGGTGACATGCGCCGGCACCCCGTCTTCGTCATGGTGCTCCTTCTTCTCGGGGCCGCCTGGGGGCTGACCCAGCCCCTGGGCAAGATCGCCGTGACCGGAGGGATCCACCCGGTCGGCATCCTGTTCTGGCAGCTTCTCATCGGGGCCGTCATCCTGAGCGCGGTGGCGCGGAGGGGGCGCCGGCCCTTGCCGCGCGACGGCCGACAGTGGGCGCTTGCCGCGCTCATCGCCGTGATCGGGACGCTTCTGCCGCAGGCGGCCTCATATACGGCGATCGGTCATCTTCCGGCGGGGATCGTCTCGATGATTACCGCGCTCGTGCCGATCCTTGCCTTGCCCATGGCCGTTGCCGCCGGGCTCGAACGGGCCACGGCCCGGCGCCTGACGGGGCTTGTTCTCGGGCTTCTGGGGGCCGCGCTTGTCGCCCTTCCCGGTGCGGGCCTGCCCGGCGGCGCAGCGCGCATGTGGCTTCTGATCGCGGCGCTGGCGCCGGCCTTCTATGCGCTCGAGGGCACGCTGGTCGCGCGGATCGGCACGGCCGGGCTCGACGCCATCGCGCTCGTGGCGGGTGCGTCGGCCATCGGTGCGGTCATCGCCCTGCCCATCGGGCTTTCGATGGGGGTCATCCCCGGGGTGGCCGACCTCTGGTCAGGGGCCGGGGCCGCGCTTGTCGCCATGAGCGTCATGCACGCCGTGGTCTATGCCGGCTATCTCTGGCTCATCGGTCGGGCGGGAAGCGTCTTTGCCGCACAGGTCGCCTATGTCGTCATGATCGCGGGCGTCTTCTGGTCGATGCTGATCCTTGGCGAGCGCTATTCGGCGCTCGTCTGGGCGGCGCTTGTCGCGATCCTGGCGGGCCTCGCGCTGGTCAGGCCGGCGCGACGCGATGGCGCTTGTGACACGGCACCCGCTGGGACATGATGCGGCGTCAGGGACACGGACGGCGGGGGTCATGGTCGAGCTTTCCCTTTCCCACGAGGCGCAGGGCTGGCTGACCCTTGCGGTCGTCGGCGTGATGTTCGTCCTCTTCGTGCGCGAGCGCTACCCGGCCGAGGTCGTCGCCATAGCCGGGGCGGCGGCGCTCATGGCGTCGGGGCTCTTGCCCTATCAGCTGGCGCTTGGGGTGCTCTCGAACCCGGCGCCCTGGACGATTGCGGCCATGTTCATCGTCATGGGGGCGCTGGTGCGCACCGGCGCGCTTGACGCCTTCACCCGCTGGGTCGAGGAGGGGGCCATTCGCCGTCCCCGCCGGGCCGTCGGCGCCCTTCTTCTGTTCGTCGTGGTCGCCTCGGCCTTCATTTCGAACACGCCGGTCGTGGTGGTCATGATCCCGGTCTTCGTCCATCTGGCCTCGGTGATGAACACGCAGCCGTCCCGGCTTCTCATCCCGCTGTCCTATGCGGCGATCATGGGCGGGACGCTGACGCTCATCGGCACCTCGACCAACCTTCTGGTCGACGGCGTGGCGCGCGCCAATGGCCTGCGCCCCTTCTCGATCTTCGAGGTGACGCCGGTCGGTATCGCCGTGGTCGCCTGGGGGATGTTCTATCTCTGGCTTCTGGCGCCGCGGCTTCTGCCCGAGCGCCAGTCCATGGCGGCGCTTCTGGGCAATCGTTCGCGGATGAAGTTCTTCACCGAGGTCGCGATCCCGGAAGGCAGCGAGCTCATCGGCCAGCGGGTCGTGGATGTCGATCTGTTCAAGCGTGACGGCGTGCGCCTGATCGACGTCCTGCGGGGGGATGCCTCGCTTCGGCGCAACCTCGACGAGGTTGTCCTCAGGGCCGGCGATCGCGTGGTCCTGCGCACCGCCATGGCCGAGCTTCTGGGCCTGCATGAGAACCGGGCGCTGCGCGCCGTCGACAAGCTGTCCTCGGTCCCCACTCATACGGTCGAGGCGCTGATCACGCCGGGATGCCGGATGGTGGGCCGGTCCCTGGGCTCGCTGCGGCTTCGGCGACGCTATGGCGTCTATCCCCTGGCCGTGCACCGGCGGAATCAGAACATCGGCCGGCAGCTTGACGATGTCGTCGTGCGCGTGGGCGACACGCTTCTCCTCGAGGGCGCGCCCGAAGACATCAAGCGCCTTGCCGACGACATGGACCTCGTGAACCTCTCGCTGCCTTCGGAACGCCCGTTCCGGCGCACCCACGCGCCGGTTGCGGTTGCCGCCCTTGCGGGTATCGTCGTCCTTGCCGCCGTCGGCGTGGCGCCGATATTCCTGCTTGCGGTCCTGGCGGTCGCCCTTGTCCTTCTGACGCGCTGTATCGACGCCGAAGAGGCCTTTTCCTTCATCGACGGCCGGCTTCTTGCGCTCATCTTCGCGATGCTCGGGGTCGGCGCGGCGCTCGAGCACACGGGGGCGGTGGATCTTGTCGTCCGTGCGCTGGCGCCCTCGCTCTCGGGGCTTCCGCCCTTCATGGTCGTCTGGGCGATCTATCTTCTGACCTCGGTCCTGACCGAACTTGTGTCGAACAACGCCGTCGCGGTCGTGGTCACGCCGGTCGCCATCGGGCTTGCAAGCGCCCTTGGCGCCGATCCGCGCCCGCTTGTCATTGCCGTCATGGTCGCCGCGTCGGCCAGTTTCGCGACGCCCATCGGCTATCAGACGAACATGCTGGTCTACGGGCCGGGCGGGTACCGCTTCACGGATTTCGTGAAGATCGGCGTGCCGCTCAATCTTTCCGTGGGGCTTGTCGCCTCGGCCGTCATCTCGATGCTCTGGCCGCTTTTCGGGGGGTGAAAGGGCTCAGCCAAGCGGCCAGACGACCGGGATCAGCGGGACCGAGACGGCAATGACGAGAAGCTCGAGCGGAAGTCCCATCCGCCAGTAATCCCCGAACCTGTATCCGCCGGGGCCGAGGACGAGCGTGTTGTTCTTGTGGCCGATGGGGGTGAGGAAGGCGCAGGAGGCCGCGATCGCCACGGCCATCAGGTAGGGATCGGGGTTGTGGCCCAGCCCCTCGGCAAGGTCGATGGCAAGGGGCGCGGCGACGATGGCCGTCGCCGTGTTGTTCAGGATGTCCGACAGCGACATGGTCAGGACCATGAGAACCGCCAGCACGGCCCAGCCCGGAAGCCCCGCCGTCAGGGCTGAAAGCCCGCCGGCAAGAAGCGCGGTGCCGCCCGATGCCTCGAGCGCGTGCCCGAGCGGGATCATCGAGCCGAGAAGCACCACGACCGGCCATTCGATGTGCTCGTAGATCTCCGAGATCGGCAAGACACCCGTGACGACGTAAAGGACCGCGACGGCCCCGAGCGCGACGGGAAGTCCGACAAGCCCAAGGGACGCCGCCACCACGGCGGCGGCGAACACGCCGATGGCAAGCCAGGTGCGTCCCGTTGCCGTGTATCGCACGCCCCGGTCGGACAGGGGCAGGACGCGCAGCCATTCGACGACGTCGTCGACGGCGCCCGCCGGCACCAGCAGAAGAAGGATGTCGCCGGGCTCGATCGTGGTCTTGCGCACCCGTTCGCGCACGCGCCGGCCACGGCGCGAGATGCCGAGAAGAACCGTCCCCCGCCGCCAGCCGAGCCCGATGCGCTCGGCCGAGCGGCCGGCGATGCGGGCCCCTTCGGGAACCACGACCTCGACGATCTCGGGGGCGCCGCCGGTGCCCTGGTGCCAGGCCTTGTCGGATGCGGCAAGGCGGTGGGCCGAGCGGAACTCCTCGAGCGCGTCGGGCGCGGCCTCGAGGATCAGGACATCGCCCGGCTCGAAGGTTGCCGATGCCGTCACGCGGACCTTGGTGCCGTCCTTGCGCAGGACGCCCAGAAGCTCGACGCCGTCGCGTTCGGCGGCTTCGCGGAGGGGCTTGATCGGCGTGCCGACAAGCGCGGCGTCCTCGGGCACGACAAGTTCGGCGACATAGGCCCGTACCTCGGCCATCGGGTCCGGGGCGGCGCTGTCATCGGCGGCCGCAGGAATGAGCCGCCAGCCCACAAGCGCCACGAACAGAAGGCCGACGGTCGCGACCGCGCCGCCGACGGGAAGGAAGTCGAACATGGCGAAGGGCTCGCCCAGGCGATCGGCCCGGATCCCCGACACGATGATGTTCGGCGGCGTCCCGATCAGCGTCACCATGCCCCCAAGGATCGTCGCGAACGAAAGGGGCATCAGGCTGAGCCGCGGCAGTCGTCCCGCCTTGCGCGCCGCCTGGATGTCGACGGGCATGAGAAGCGCCAGCGCCGCCACGTTGTTCATGAAGGCCGACAGGACGGCGCCCATGCCCCCCATCGTGGCGATATGGGCGGGCAGGGCGCGCCGCGGGTCGATGAAGGCGCGGGTCAGAAGCTGTACCGCCCCCGAGCGCACAAGCCCGCCCGAAACCACAAGCACCAGCGCCACGATCATCGTGGCCGGGTGTCCGAAGCCGGAAAACGCCTCGTCCTCGGGGACGACCCCGGCAATGACCGCGACCACGAGGCCCGCGAAGGCCACCAGGTCATAGCGCCACCGCCCCCACAGAAGAAGGCCGAGAACCGCGCCGAACACGAGAAAGACGACGGCTGTCTGTCCTGTCATGGCCCGGTTCTCCTTCGGTTTTCCGGCCCGGCAGCGCGGTCCCTGCGCGCCCCGCGGCCCTGGCCGGGATGCCCGGCGGCTTGAAGCGATGCGTGCCGCTGACATATAGAGGCACGAATCCCAATTGCACAGAGACGGAGAACGTCATGGCCGGCCATTCCAAATGGGCGAACATCCAGCACCGCAAGGGGCGCCAGGATGCCGCAAGATCGAAACTCTTCTCGAAACTCTCGCGCGAGATCACCGTGGCCGCGCGCATGGGCGATCCGGACCCCGAGAAGAACCCGCGCCTGCGCCTGGCGGTGCGCGAGGCCAAGGCCAACTCGGTGCCGAAGGATGTGATCGAGCGCGCGATCTCCAAGGCGAGCGGCGCCGACGCCGAGAACCTCGAGGAAATCCGCTACGAAGGTTACGGCCCGGGCGGTGTCGCCGTCATCGTCGAGGCGATGACCGACAACCGCAACCGGACGGCGTCCAACGTCCGCTCGATCTTCAACAAGGCCGGCGGCAACCTGGCCGAGACGGGCGCCGTCTCGTTCATGTTCGAGCGCAAGGGCGAGATCCGCTATCCCGTCGGCGTGGGCGACTACGAAACCGTCCTCGAGGCGGC
>RFGD01000485.1 GCA_003696705.1 Alphaproteobacteria bacterium
GCCCGCCCCGTCGGTGAGCCGCTATCTAGACCCACTCACTTCGAGTCGCAACCCCCCTCAAACAAAAAATTCCAAAAAATCTTCCAGCACACATAGGGGGGGCTCGCCTTCCAATCCGGCCGGGGTTGTGCACAACTGAAGAAGACGCCCAGGGGCTTGGAGACGCAGCATGGCAATCCTGACCTTCACCCTGATGGTGACGGCGGCGGTGGGCCTTCTTCTTTACGCCGTGCGCATGATCCGCACCGGTGTCGAGCGCGCCTACATGGGGCGACTCGAGCGCGCCCTTGGCCACGCACGTTCGGTCCCCCTGGCCACGGGGGTCGGTGCCCTTCTTGGCTTCGGCCTGCAAAGCGCCACGGCTGTCGCGCTTCTTGCGGCCGGCATCCTGTCGTCGGGCACGCTCGGGCTGTCTGCCGCCATCGCCAGCAGTATCGGCGCCGAGTTCGGCTCGGCGATGATCGTTGCTGCCTTGTCGCTGCGGCCCGACTGGCTCTTGCCGGTCGTGCTGGCCGTCGGCACGGCGCTTTTCCTGCACTCCGAGACACCGCGCACGAAGCAGGCCGGGCGCATTCTGATCGGAATCGGGCTTGTGCTCGTCTCGCTTGGCCTCCTGCGGGACGCCACCGAGCCATTTCGTCAATCATCGCTCTTGCCGATTCTCGTGGCCCATGTGGCCGGCGATCCGCTGGCGCCCTTCCTTCTGGGGGCGGCGGTTGCCTTCCTTCTGCACTCCAGTGTCGCGACCGTTCTTCTTGCCGTCACGCTTGCAGCGGAAGGGCTTTTCGAAACGGCGGCGGTGCTTGGTTTCGTTCTGGGCGCCAACGCGGGCGCAAGCCTTGTCCCCTTGCGCCTTCTTGCTCCTGATGGACCGCCGGCGCTGCGGCTTGCGCTTGCACTGGCATCGACACGCGGCGTGGCGGCCCTGGCGGCGCTTGCGGCGCTGCCCCTTGTGCTCGATCCGTTCGCCGCGCTCCTGTCGTCACCCCAGGGGCCGGTCGTCCTGCACCTCACCTTCAATCTTGCCGTCGCCGCGCTGGGTGCCGGGGTTGCCCCCTGGGTCGGCAGGTTCCTGATCCGGCTCGTCCCCGACCGCCTTCCCAGGGAACCCGAGGAAATCGGCCTCGTCTCGGTCCTCGAACCCGAAGTCCTTGACCGGCCGCAGCTCGCCCTTGCCTCCATGCGGCGCGAGGTCCTGCGCATCGGAGAGATCGTCGAACACATGGCGCGCCCGTTCGCCAACATCCTCGAAAGCGGCGACGTCGCCGCGGCCGAGCGTCTGGCGGCGCTCGACCGCTACGTCAATCAGGGCCTTTTCGCCCTGCGCCGATACGCCAGCGCCCTGCAGCGCCGAGGCGTCGATGAAAGCATCTTTGCCGAAAGCCGTGCCCTTCTCGACTATGCCATCGACCTCGAGACGGGCGGGGACATCCTGTCGAAACGGCTGTTGCCGCTCGTGGCCGAAAAGGTCGAGAAGGGAATTCGTTTCTCGCAGGAAGGCCACGGCGAGATCCGGGAGCTTCATGACCACGTGATGGACAATGTCGGCCGGGCCTTCGACCTGGTGCTGACGACGGACGTCGATGCGGCGCATGAACTGATCGGCCGTCGAAACGAGGTTCGGGCGCTGGCCAGGAAAAGCCGAAGGGCGCACCTGAAACGCATGATGGAAGGCCGGGAAGAAAGCCTGGACTCGAGCGATCTGCACATCGAGATCCTCGACGCGCTCGACAGCCTCGACACCGAGGTCACGGCAATCGCCGCCCAGATTCTCGAACGCTCGGGCGTGGACGTGATGTCGGGTTAGGGCGGAAACCAGATGACAAAAGGCGGCCCAATGTTCGGCGCCATTTCGAACCGTCGTTTGTTCGGGTTGCCTTTGACCAATTCACACTCATCACGGCTGCCCGGGTTTTCCCCTGCGCCCCCGCAGCCCGGGGACCGAGGCGCTGGCGGCGAAAATTTCTGTCCCGAAGCACCTCTTCGCCGCAACCGACAGCCGCGCCGCGTCACCTGAAAACTCTGCGCATCGGTCGGTCGCTCCACCTGCGCCAGTCGGCGCACCAACCAAAAGGGCTCCAGTTCCGGCTGGAGAAAA
>RFGD01000486.1 GCA_003696705.1 Alphaproteobacteria bacterium
AGCCGCGCGCAAGAGGTGAAGGACGCCGTCGACCGGATGCGGCGCGACGGGACGAGACAGGCCGACAGCTTTCCGCGCGACCATCGCCCCTGGGGCTGGTTCGAGACCCTGGCCCTTGGGCCGCGTTTTCGGGTGAAGCGGATCGTCGTGCACCCGGGCGCCGCGCTCAGCCTGCAAAGCCACGTCCACCGGGCCGAGCACTGGGTCGTGGTCGAGGGCACGGCGCGTGTGACCATCGGCGATGACGTGCGCCTCGTCGGTGAAAACGAATCGGTCTACATCCCGCTTGGGGCCCGGCACCGCCTGGAGAACCCGGGCAAGCTCCCCCTGACGCTCATCGAGGTGCAGACCGGCAGCTATCTCGGCGAGGACGACATCGTCCGATACGAGGACGTCTACGCCCGAAAATAGTCACTCGGCCCGGAAAATCCGGCCCAACGCGCCAATCCCCTTCAAATCGCCGGCGATTGTGGGGTAAGAGGCCGCGACCCAACCCGAGTCAGGAGATAGAGATGGGCTACAAGGTCGTTGTCGTCGGCGCCACGGGCAATGTGGGCCGCGAAATGCTGAACATCCTGGCCGAGCGCCAGTTCCCCGTGGACGAGATTGCGGTGCTCGCGTCGCGCCGTTCGCTGGGCACCGAGGTCAGCTTCGGCGACAAGACACTGAAGACCCAGGATCTCGACACCTTCGACTTCACGGGCTGGGACATCGCGCTGTTCGCCATCGGCTCGGACGCGACGCGCACCTACGCTCCGAAGGCCGCCGCGGCGGGATGCTACGTGATCGACAACTCGTCGCTCTATCGCTATGACCCGGACGTTCCGCTGATCGTCCCGGAAGTCAATGCCGACGCCATCGCCGGGGCCGACAAGCGCCGCATCATCGCCAACCCGAACTGCTCGACCGCACAGCTTGTCGTGGCGCTCAAGCCGCTGCATGACCGTGCACGGATCAAGCGCGTCGTGGTGTCGACCTACCAGTCCGTCTCGGGCGCGGGGAAGGACGCCATGGACGAGCTCTGGAACCAGACCAAGGGCATGTATGTCCCCGGCCAGGAGGTTGCGCCGCACGTCTTCCCCAAGCAGATCGCGTTCAATGTCATTCCGCATATCGACGTCTTCATGGAGGACGGTCAGACCAAGGAAGAGTGGAAGATGATGGTCGAGACGAAGAAGATCCTCGACCCGGCCATCCGGCTCACGGCGACCTGCGTGCGCGTGCCGGTCTTCGTCGGTCATGCCGAGGCCGTGAACGTCGAGTTCGAGGACTTCCTGGACGAGGACGAGGCCCGCGACATCCTGCGCGAAGCGCCCGGCATCCTCGTCGTCGACAAGCGCGAACCGGGCGGATACGTGACGCCGGTCGAATGCGTTGGCGATTACGCGACCTTCATCAGCCGCATCCGTCAGGACCAGACCATCGACAACGCGCTGAACTTCTGGTGCGTGTCCGACAATCTGCGGAAGGGGGCGGCGCT
>RFGD01000487.1 GCA_003696705.1 Alphaproteobacteria bacterium
CGACATCAGCCCAAGGATTTCGAGTTGGCGCCAGTTGACGTATTTCTCGGACCACTTGCACCAGAGCGTCGGCATCCGTTCTAGCCCGCGGCGATAAGCCTTGTATTCGTCCGAGCCGGCGTAGTGCTGGCCCCGCTCGAGTTCTTCCTCGGACTTGTCCAGAAGAATGCTCATGAATTTGGCATGAAGAAGGCATCCCGAAGCCTTCTCGCCGCCCCACTCGTCGTAGACGAGGTTGAGCCCGCGCGGCAAAAGCATGTGGGTCGAGCTTACGTAGGCATAGCCCGCACGCCAGCGCACCAGCGGCACCTTGTTGAGTGCCGGCGCGCCCTCGGGCCGGTCCGCATAGAAATGGCGCGCCCGCGGCCCGCCCTGAATCCAGAGGTTTCCGTATTTCGGATTCCGGCTGATGACGTAGTTGCCGGAATCGAACCAGTCCGCGATCTCGAGCGGGTCCTGCCCCTCGGCATATCTGGCCTCGGTCACCGGCCCTTTCGGATAGATGTCCAGAAGCATCGTCCCGAAGGATCGGATGGACGAGGCATCGAGCCAGTCCGTCAGCGCCTCGAGCGGGCGGGTGTCGCAGAACGGATAGACCAGGAATTCGTCGGCATCGACCGTAAGCGTCCAGTGCCCGCGCCCGTAGCGGGTCAGAAGCCAGTTCAGCCAATCGACGCCGAAGCGCGAACGGCGATAGCTCCGGTCCGTCCTCCAGAGCGAGACGTCGGGCTGCGCCGAGAGGAATTCCTGCGTTCCGTCCGTGGAATCGTTGTCCACGATCAGGAAGTGTCCGATGCCAAGCCTGCGATAGTAGTCGAGAAAGTAGGGCAGCCGGATCTTTTCGTTTCGGACGGTCGAAAACAGGAGGATGTCGTCAGGGCCGATCTTCCCCGTCCGGTCGGCCACCGGTGCAAGCTCTCGGCGCTTTCTGAACGCGCGGACAAGAAGCCGCTTGCGCTCGAGGCGCAACCGATAGCTTGCCATCAGGCCCATCGAACCCTCCGGCAATGGTGGCGCGCGCGCGCACCGGGCTGTCCCGTCGTTCCTGCGATCACCGCTTCGTGCCTGCCTCGGCCATTGTGCGGGCCTTTGCGACCCATTTGTCTTGTGCCCGCACGATACATGCTTGCCACGAAGCTGTAAACGCGATGTCAACGGGGGATCGTCTCGTTCTCAACACCAGCGGCCGGTTTGCATCAACCCAAGTTCGACAAGCTGTTCCCATCCCTCGA
>RFGD01000096.1 GCA_003696705.1 Alphaproteobacteria bacterium
AGGCCGGCCCCTTCGGCCGCAGGGATGGAATAATAGGCATATTCCTTGTCGCCGACGCGAAGCGTCTTGCGGGTTCCGGCGGTGTCGTTGCCGACTTGAATGGTCATCTCGGCCTCCTTCGGCATGTTGGAACTTGCGGGCGTCATGCCGCATCGGCCCGTTTCGTTCAAGTGGGGTGCGGCAATTTTGTATGCGATAGCATACCAAAAACGCCGGGCCGCGGCGAGCGGGCCCCTTTCACCCGGTCCCAAACTGCGATATGGCCGAGCCATGCGGCTAGAGGTTCAGGACCTTCAGTGCCAGCGCGGCGGCGTGACGATTCTCTCGAACGTGTCCTTCACGGTCGAGGAAGGAGAGGCGCTTGTCCTGCGCGGCCCGAACGGCGCCGGCAAGACGACGCTCTTGCGCGTCCTGGCCGGGCTGGCGCCGCCCGTCACGGGGACGATCCGCCCCGGCCCCGAGGCGATCGCCTACGGCGCCCATGCCGACGGGCTCAAGGCCCAGATGACGGTGGCCGAGAACCTGGGCTTCTGGGCGGATGTCTTTGGCCATCCGGGCATCGACGACGCGGTCGAGGCCTTTTCGCTGTCGGGGCTTCTGGACCGGCGCGCGCAATACCTATCGGCAGGCCAGAAACGACGCCTGTCGCTTGCGCGGCTTGTCCTGACGGGCCGGCCGATCTGGGTCCTCGACGAACCGACCGTGTCGCTGGACGCAAGGAATGTCGAACGCTTCGCCGCGGCCGTCGGCCGGCATCTCGACGGTGGCGGCGCGGCGGTCATTGCAACCCACATCGACCTTGGCCTTCCCGGCGCCCGGACGCTCGACATCGCGGCTTTCGCGGCGACCCCCGAAGAGGACGAGGCCGCCGACCCCTTCCTTGACGAGGCGCTGTCATGATCGCCCTTCTCCGGCGCGACCTTGCGCTTGCGGTGCGTTCGGGGGGCGGTTTTCTCCTCGGGCTGGCGTTCTTCCTGATCCTGACGGTGCTCGTCCCCTTTGGCGTCGGACCCGAGGGCGGCATCCTTTCGCGCATCGCCGGCGGGATCCTCTGGGTCGGCGCGCTCCTGTCGTGCCTCCTGTCGCTCGACCGCATCTTCCAGCTCGACTACGAGGACGGCTCGCTCGAGCTTCTGGCGACCGCGCCCTTGCCGCTCGAGGCGGTCGCTGCCGTCAAGGCGGTCGCCCACTGGCTGACCACGGGCCTGCCGCTGTCGCTGGCCGCGCCGCTTCTGGGCCTTCTGTTGAACATCGACGCGGCCGCCGAACCCTGGCTCTTTGCAAGCCTCCTGGCTGGCACGCCGACGCTCTCGCTTCTTGGCACTTTCGGGGCGGCCTTGACCGTGGGGCTGCGCCGGGGCGGCCTTCTCCTGTCGCTTCTGGTGCTGCCGCTCTACGTGCCGACGCTGATCTTCGGCGCCGAGGCGGTGCACCGAGGCGCCGCCGGCCTTGACGCGGCGACGCCCCTTCTTCTGGTGGTCGGGATCACCCTTTTCTCGGTTGCCATCCTGCCGTTCGCGACCGCCATGGCGCTTCGGATGAACCTTCGCTAGAGCGCCATCTTGCGCATGCGACAAGGGGGCAATTGTAACCGCGGCGTGGCGTGCATAAAGTCCTGCCCATGTCGATCTGGGAATACGCGAATCCGAAACGTTTCATGCAGACCTCGGGGGTTCTCCTGCCGTGGGTCGGCTGGGCTGCCGCGATCTGCCTTGTCGTCGGGCTTGGCTGGGGCTTCTTCCTGACGCCCGAGGACTACAAGCAAGGGTCGACGGTCAAGATCATCTACGTCCATGTGCCGGCGGCGCTCATGGCGATCAATGCGTGGTTCATGATGCTCGTGACGTCGCTCATCTGGATCGTGCGGCGCCACCACGTCTCGGCCCTGGCGGCCAAGGCGGCGGCGCCGGTCGGCGCGACGTTCACGCTTGTCGCGCTCATCACCGGCGCGGTCTGGGGCCAGCCGATGTGGGGGACCTGGTGGGCGTGGGACCCGCGGCTGACCTCGTTCCTCATCCTGTTTCTCTTCTATCTTGGCTACATCGCCCTTTGGGAAGCGATCGAGAACCCCGATACGGCGGCCGATCTGACCTCGATCCTGTGCCTCGTCGGCTCGGTCTTTGCGGTGCTGTCGCGCTATGCCGTCCTGTTCTGGAACCAGGGCCTGCATCAGGGCGCCTCGCTCTCGATGGACCGCCAGGAGCACGTCGCCGACGTGTTCTACCAGCCGCTTCTGATCTCGATCGCCGGGTTCGTCCTTCTTTTCGTCGCGCTGGTCCTGTTGCGCACACGCACCGAGATCCGCCGCCGCCGGATGACGGCCCTTCTTGCGCGGGAGCGTCTGGCATGATGCCCGAACTTGGAAAATATGCGACCGAGGTTCTGTCGGCCTATGCGGTCTCGATCGTGCTGATCGGCGGCATCGTCTGGCAGTCGGTGCGGCGGGACCGAAAGGTGCGCGAGGAGCTTTCGAGGATCGAGAAAGGGCGCCGCAATGGATGATGAAAACGTCGTCATGGGCGACGAGATCGACAAGCCCCGGAAACGGCGTGGCCTGTCGTGGCTTCTGCTCATTCCGCTGATCTTCCTGGCGCTCGTTGCCATGTTCCTTTGGGGTATGGGGCGCGAGAACCCGAAAGAGCTGCCCTCGACCCTGGTCGGCAGGTCCGCGCCGACCATCGAGCTCACGCCCTTGGGCGACACCCCGCTTCTCGAGGACAAGATGCTTCGCGAAGGCGGTGTGAAGCTCGTGAACTTCTGGGCAAGCTGGTGCGCGCCCTGCCGCGCCGAGCACAAGCACCTCATGGCCCTCTCGGCCTCCGGCATCCCGGTCTATGGCGTCAACTACAAGGACGAACCGGCGAAGGCGCTTGGCTTCCTTGCAGAGCTTGGCAACCCCTATGCGCGGCTCGGGGCCGATCGTTCCGGACGGCAGGCGATCGACTGGGGCGTCTATGGCGTGCCCGAAACCTTTGTGCTCGACGCGACCGGCAAGGTGCTTCTGCGTTTCCCCGGGCCCCTCACCCGCGAGGTGATCGCCTCGAAGATCATGCCGGCGATCGAGAAGGCGCAGGCCGCCGCAAACTGAACCCGCCGCGAGTGGGGTCGCCCGGCCGAGCCCGCGCGGGCGGCAAGCCATGCGCCCCTGCCTGTCAAGAGACGGGGCGTCCCGGCCCCGTGCCGGGACCCTGGCCAGGCGGCACGGGGCCGCGTCGCTAGTAGATGTAGCGGATCTGGTCGCTCCAGTAGCGCTCCATCCGTCTGAGCGCGCCGTTGATCGTATCGAACCCCTCGGGGCCAAGGAGTTCCAGCTTCCGAAGCCCGTCCGCATGTCGGGCGAAGAGCGCGGCGACGACATCGCGGATCTTGCGACCCTTTTCGGTCAGCCGCACGCGCACCGACCGGCGGTCGATCTCGCAGCGTTTGTGGTGCATGTAGCCCAGCTCGACCAGCTTCTTGAGATTGTAGCTCACGTTCGAGCCCTGATAGTAGCCGCGCGACTTGAGTTCGCCGGCCGTCACCTCGTTGTCGCCGATGTTGAACAAGAGCAACGCCTGCACGGGATTGACCTCGAGGATCCCGAGTCGCTCGAACTCGTCCTTGATGACGTCCAGAAGCAGCCGGTGAAGCCGCTCGACCAGCGCAAGCGCCTCAAGATAGCCTGCCACGAAGTCCTGCGTCTTCTCGGTGCCGAATGATTGCTGAAGGCTCATGTCCTGCTCCGCCACTCGTTGTAGGCCCAACGTGGCGGGAACTTGCAAACATTCCGTTAAATCTAATGATCCGGCGACAGGCCGAAATCCCGGGCGATCCGTTCGACCATGGGCCGGTGTCGGGCCGGGACCGCCTCGGCGCCGGACACCCAGCGATAGAGATCCTGGTCGGGCTCTTCCATCAGCGCCTCGAGCGCGTCAAGCTCGCCGTCGGCCAGCGTCTCGGCATGGCGATCGACGAACCCGCCAAGGATGAGGTCCATTTCCTTCGTGCCCCGGTGCCACGCGCGCATGCGCAGGCGCTTGAGGCGAAGCGCGCGCGTGCCCGTCACTGCCCGGTCTCCACCAAGGCCTTCCGGATGCGCTTCTCGACCCTGGCCGTTTCCTCGGCGAGGCGTGCCATCTCGGCCCGGATGCGCCGAAGATCGCCAAGCGCGGCGCGAATGTCCGCGGGCTGGTCGTCGAGGGTTTCGTCGACGCCCTGCCCTTCTCCGGTCAGGAGCCACATGACCGAGACGTTCAGGACCCCGGCCAGCATCTGCAATCTGTTGGCACGCGGCTCGGCGGCATCGGTTTCCCAGGCTTCGAGCGTCTCGAGCGCGACGCCCAGCCGTTGCGCCAGATCCTCCTGGGACAGGCCCAGGGCCTCGCGCGCGGCGGCAAGACGGTCTCCGAACGTGGCGACATCGTTCGTGAACCAGTTCCGCTCGACGTCTGTCACCCCTTGTCCTTCCGTGCTTGATCGGCAGTCGACCGGAACTTAAGACAGCCTTGACGGCTTCGCAAACACGGGAACGGCCATGTCTATCCTTTCCGCGACACTGGGACGCGTCCGGCCCTCGCCCACCATCGCGATGACGTCGCGCGCCCGGGCGCTTCGGGCCGAGGGGCGGGACATCATCTCGCTCAGCGCCGGCGAGCCCGATTTCGACACGCCCGCCCATGTGCGCGAGGCCGCCAAGGCCGCCATCGATGCCGGCCACACGCGCTATACCAACCCCGACGGGATTGCCGAACTGAAGGCCGCCATTCGCGAAAAGTTCCGCCGCGAGAACGCCATCACCTATGCCGATGACGAGGTGATGGTCTCGGCCGGCGGCAAACAGGTGATCTTCAACGCCTTCGTCGCCACGCTCGACCCCGGCGACGAGGTGGTCATCCCGGCCCCCTACTGGGTCAGCTACCCGGACATGGTCACCCTTGCCGGCGGCTCCCCCGTCATCGTGCCGACCAGCGCGGAAGACCGTTTCTGCCTGAGGCCGGAGGCGCTCGAATCGGCCATAACGCCCCGCACGAAGTGGCTGGTGCTGAATTCCCCGTCGAACCCGACCGGCTCGGCCTACTCGGCCGAGGAGCTTGCCGCGCTTGCCGATGTCCTTCGGCGTCATCCGGATGTCTGGGTCCTTTCCGACGACATCTACGAGCACATCCTTTTCGACGATCTTCGCTTCGCGACAATCGCGGCCGTCGACGAGGAAATGCGTGCCCGGACCCTCACCGTGAACGGCGTCTCGAAAGCCTATGCGATGACCGGCTGGCGGATCGGCTACGGCGGGGGGCCCGCGCCCCTTGTCCGCGCCATGGTCAAGGTCCAGTCGCAAAGCACCTCGTGCCCGCCGTCGGTCTCGCAACACGCCGCACTGGCCGCATTGACGGGCCCCCAGGACTTCATTGCCACGGCAAGGGCGGCCTTCCGCCGGCGGCGCGATCTGGTCGTCCAGCGCCTCGACGAAGCCCCGGGCATCGTCTGCCCCAGGCCAGAGGGCGCCTTCTATGTCTATCCCTCGATCGCCGACTGCATCGGCCGGCAGACCCGCGAGGGGCGGCGCATCAAAACCGACGAGGACTTTGCCATGGCCCTTCTCGAGGAAGCGGGGGTGGCCGTCGTCTTTGGTGCCGCCTTCGGCCTGTCCCCGCACTTCCGGGTCAGCTATGCCACCGACGACAGGACGCTTGAAGATGCCTGCGCGCGGATCGCCGAGTTCACGGCCGCTCTTGTCTGAACGGAGAACGCAATGAGCATCGATCTTCCGCCCTACTATTTCCGGGTCCGTGAGAATGGCGCGGCAGTGTTTCGCGTCTCGAACGACGAGCGGATGCGGCGGATCGACATGCAGCAGATCGCCGTCGTGAATGTGCGCAACGGCGAGATCAAGCCGCAGGGAGGACGACGCCTGTCCGTCGCCGACCTTGCCGCCATCCGCGACTGGCTGACCGAGCGTCAGGCAATCCTGAAGGCACGCGAGGCCGACGATCTGGACCGTGCCATCGACTACCTGAACACGACGGCCCAGTGGCTTCAGAGCAAGGCGACCGACGACGACGTCGACCGGATCGCCGACCGGCTTCTTCTGGCCATGCATGACCTGAGGTCGGTCCTTGTCCGCCGGATGGCCGAGCGCCGCTCGGGCGCCGAAGAAGACGACTGACCACGCACCGCGCCCGGTCAGCCGCGGCGGGCAAGCGTCACGAGAAAGCGCAGGATCAGAAGCCCCCCGGCCAGCGCGAGCCCGAGGACGAGCCCGTACCAGATGCCGCGGGCGCCGAGGCCAAGCGAAAACCCAAGAAGGTAGCTGGCCGGCACGCCGACGGCCCAGTAGCTGAGCCCGGCGATGAGCATCGGCACCCGCGTGTCCTGAAGCCCGCGCAGAAGACCCAGCGCCATGACCTGTGCCGCATCGGCCAACTGGAAGGCCGCCGCAACGGCCAGAAGCCCCGCGCCGATGACCACGATCGACGCCGCCTCGGGGTCGGCCGGGTCCAGAAACAGGCGAATGAGCGGCTCTGGCGTCAGGACGAAGACCGACATGGTCACGATGGCAAACCCGCCCGACAGAAGCGCCGCGGCCGCCGCCGTGCCACGCAGCCCCCTGACGTCGCCCTGACCGTCGGCGCGGGCCGTCACGATGGTCGCGGCGCTCGAAAGCCCGAGGTGCACCATGAAGGTGGCCGCCGTGATCTCGACCGCGATGCCATGCGCGGCGAGTTCCCTGGTCCCGACCCAGCCCATCATGAAGGCCGAGGCCGAGAAGAGGCCCGATTCCGCGAGCTGCGTCAGGCCGATCGGCCAGCCAAGGCGAAAGACGCGCGCCATGGCTTCGACGTCGGGTCTCCACAGGCGACGGAAGAGCGAAAGCGACGAGAGCGCCGGGTCGCGCTCGAAATAGACAACGACCAGCGCGAGCGAGACGATCTGCACCGCAACCGAAGCGATTGCCGCGCCCCGAAGCCCCAGTTCGGGCGCCCCGAAATGGCCAAATATCAGGACCCAGTTCAAGAGCGCGTTCGCGAACGCGGCCGCGATCGTTGTCCACAGGATTACCTGCATGCGCCCCAGCGCGGCCAGCGTGCTCTTGAGCACCGCGACGACAAGGGCGGGCAGGATGCCGAAGCCGGCGATGCGCAGATAGCTGCCCCCGGCCTCGGCCAGCGCCGGCGACTGGCCAAGGGCCAGGAACAGCTGTTCTGCGCCGAGCGTGACCGGCAGCACCAGCGCCGCGTAGACGGCCGAAAGCCAGAAACCCATCCGCGTCAGCCGGCGCGCGCCGACCTCGTCGCCGGTGGCGGCGGCGGCTGCGACCAGTGGCATGACCGCGCCCGAAAACCCCGCCCCCATGATGAACAGGACGAAGAAGGCCGACGCCCCAAGCGCCGCCGCCGCCAGCGCCTCGACGCTGTACCAGCCCAGCATCACCGTGTCGGTGATATGCAGCGAGAACTGCGCCAGATGGCTGCCGACAAGCGGCAACCCGAGCGAAAGGAGAAGGGCAATTCGCCCCGCAAGTGTCGACGGAGTCGTGACCATCCCGGCCTGATAGGCGCGCCCGCGACGCCCCGCAAGACCAATCGCCACCGCCAGACGTGCCGGACGTCGCGCCATCCCGGTGACGGTTTCGGCCCGCAGCCGGCGGCGGCGCCTAGGGTTCGGCCGTCGCGTTCGGCGCCTCTCGGGCGGCCTGCGCGCCCTGTCCCGACGTGTCCGGCCCGGCACCGAGGACCTCTGCGAGGGTGCGGAACAGGTCCGCCTTCTTCAGCGGCTTTGCCAGGAAGGCGTCCATTCCGGCCTCAAGGCAGGCGCGCCGGTCCTCTTCGAAGGCGTTGGCGGTGAGCGCGACAATGGGTACGCGCCCCCGTCCCTCCGCGGCCTCTGCTTCGCGGATCCGGCGCGTCGCCTCGGTGCCCGAGAGCCCGGGCATCGAAACGTCCATCAGGATGACGTCGGGATCAATGGCAAAGCGGGTCTCGATCGCGGCCTCGCCGTCGGTGACGTGAACAAAGCGTGCGCCTGTGGGGCGAAGTATCCGCCCGAGGATGGCCGCATTGGTCTTGTTGTCCTCGGCGACCAGGACGGTGCGGCCCTCGAGGCTGATGCTGTCCGTCGAGGTCGCCCGCCTCTCGGCAGCATCGCCGCGCGCCTTCGGAAGCGGCACCACCAGACAAAATTCACTGCCCCGGCCTTCGGCCGACTGTACCTCCATCCGCCCGCCCATCGCCTCGGCCAGCCGGCGAGAGATGGCAAGGCCAAGCCCCGTGCCGCCGTGTCGGCGCGCCATGCCGGACCCCACCTGCTCGAAAGGCTCGAAGATGCGGCCGAGATCCTCGGCCGAGATCCCGGGCCCCGTGTCCGAGACGACGAACCGCCAGGTTTCCCCCGGCGTGACGGTCAACGCGACACGGCCCTTGTCGGTAAACTTGACGGCATTGCCGAGCAGGTTGATCAGGATCTGGCGAAGCCGTGCCTCGTCGCCCCGCACCCAGAAGGGACCGTCCGGAACCTCGGCCGTGAACTCAAGCGACTTGGCCTCGGCCAGCGGATGAATGATCGTCACGACATCGGCGACGAGCGAGGCAACATCGAACTCGCGCACGGCGATCTCGAGCCGCCCGCTCTCGATACGCGAAAGATCGAGGATGTCGTTGATGAGGTCCAGAAGCACGTTGCCCGACCGCTCGATGGTTTCCAGAAGCTCTTGCTGATCCCGGGTCAACGGCGTCTCGCGCAGGATCTCGGCCGCGCCGATGACCCCGTTCATGGGGGTGCGGATCTCGTGGCTCATCATGGCCAGGAACTCGGACTTCGCGGTGTTCGCGGCCTGGGCCTCCTCGGCGAGGCGCCGGGCCTCGGCCTCGCGCTTCAGGATCTTCTCTCGGTTCTCCATGAGCTCGGCGTTCGTCTGTTCAAGACGAATGCCGGTCTGGATCAGCGAGCGTTCCGCGGCATGGCGGGCGTTGTTCTGATGGTGGAGGCGCGCAAACAGGCCGAAAAGCGTCACCCAGATGATCGACGACGAGATCCAGAAGATCTCGAGCCGCATCAGGTCAAGCTCATGCCCTTCGAGATACTCCCAGGCCTCGACCCCCAGCATGACCGCGACGGTTGCGGCGATGATCCCCTGCATGACGACCAGGCTGGGCAGATGGAGGCTGCCGGCAAGGTGGGTGTTTATCGTCGCGGCAATGAGAAAGGCGAGCCCGAGGATCCAGAGTTCCTCGGACCCGCCGAACCAGATCACCGAAACCCCGGCCGCCATGCCCACGGCCCATGCCGCGCTTCCGGCCATCACCCAGCGGGCGGCGCCTTCGGCGTCCTCGGTGGCGGCAAGGCGGCGCATGCCGACCCGGTCGAGGATCTGCTCGGACATCTCGCCGACGAAGGTGGCGGCAAATGCCGCCACGCCCGCCCACCAGCCGATGAACCACGCCGCAAGCGCCGCGCCCAGAACCTCGTAGCCAAGCCGAAGCGGCAAGAGCGCGCGCCGGCCCCGGCAATAGCGGCGCAGCTTGCCGGCATGCGAATACTTCTCTGCCAGCTTTCGCCTGCGCGCCGCGATCCCACTGTCGGCATCGACCTTCGTTCGTTCCAACGGGCTCCCTCCGGGGTTGACCTGTCGGAACGCTAGAAGCGAAGGGTTAACGCCGGTTTAGCGCCTCAGCTCCGCCGCTGTTCGGGGTGCAGCGACTTGCCAAGAATGTGGTCGGCGTGATGGATGACATGGCTTGCGCTGCCGACGATCAGCGGATCGGGCGGCGTGACGATGGACGTGTCCTTGCCCGGATAGTCGAGCGAGTTCAGGAAGTGCAGCATCGCGTTGATGCGGGCGCGCTTCTTGTCGTCCGACTTCACGATCGTCCAGGGCGCGTCGGCGGTGTCGGTATAGAAGAACATCGCCTCCTTCGCCTCGGTGTAGTCGTCCCACTTGTCGAGGCTCGCCTTGTCGATCGGGCTGAGCTTCCACTGCTTCAGCGGGTCCGTCTCGCGGCTCTTGAAGCGGCGGCGCTGTTCCTCGCGCGTTACCGAGAACCAGTATTTGTAGAGCCGGATCCCCGAGCGCACCAGCATCCGCTCGAGCTCGGGCGTCTGGCGCATGAACTCGAGGTATTCGTTGGGCGTGCAGAAGCCCATCACCCGCTCGACACCGGCGCGGTTGTACCAGGAGCGGTCGTAGAACACCATTTCCCCCGACGTGGGCAAATGCTCGATGTAGCGCTGGAAGAACCACTGGCCGCGCTCTTTCTCCGTGGGCTTGTTCAGCGCGACGACGCGCGCCGTCCGCGGGTTGAGGTGCTCCATGAAACGCTTGATGGTTCCGCCCTTGCCGGCCGCATCACGGCCTTCGAAGAGAAGCACGAACTTCTCGCCCGTTTCCTGTGCCCAGAGCTGCACCTTCAGAAGCTCGGCCTGAAGTTCGGCCTTGCGCTTCTCGTACTCCTTGCGCCCCATCTTTTCCTTGTAGGGGTATTTCCCGTATTCGAAGGCCTCTCGGATCTTGTCGGCGGGCACCGTCGGAAACTCGCTGACCACCGCGCCTGCCCTCGCGCCACCTTGTGTCTTTGCCTTCGCCTCGACCGTCATCGCGGGCCCTCCTTTTCTGTTGTCATTTCATCCGATTGAGAGGTTTCGCGGCGCTGACCGCGAGTCGGCCCAGTTACCCAAGGGCGCGCCACGGCCGCCTTGATCCAGCGCAAGAGAGAAAGAAGGTCGCGGGCAGGCGTGGCGCGGCGATCACGGGTCGCGGCGCAGGCCGGTCGCCAGCGCGCCGTGGCAGGTCACATGAAGGGCGGATAGGGACCGGCCGGCGTCCAACAGGAATAAGCGGCGCCTCCATGGGAGACGCCGCCGAAACACTCGAAATGCCACACTCGCCAAAACCCTCACATCAACGAATCAAAGTGTAGCCGTCGGCAAGAATCCGCGCATACCCAATTCGGAGTATGTCAGCCGCGCCGCGGGGCCAGGAAGGGTTCGACCCGGTCGAGCGCCAGGCGCCATTCCTTGAAGAACAGGAACTGGCCAGCGTCCGGCACGACCTCGAGCGCGACGCCGGGAAAGCCGGCCGCAATTTCCCGGATGACGTCAAGGGGGGCCTGCGGGTCGGTGTCCCCCTGCAAGAGGTGCACGGGCGCCGGACAGGCCGACAGAATGTCGTACCAGTCGCGCTCGGACGAAATCGCCTCGTCGGTGAAGCCGCGATCGGCCATGAAACTGTCGGTGAGCGTCACGACCGAACCGCGGTGGATGGCGCGCCGGACCTCGGGATCCTCGAGAAGCGCGACATCGGCGGGCGATCCGGCGTTGACAAGGCGAATGAAGCCGTCGCGGCCCAGCCGGCGGGCCAGATGCATCCCGGCCTTGACGATGAAGGGCAAGGCGCGCGGGGCATAGCGGGCGTTCGCGAGGACGAAGCGTTGCCACTTGTCCATTCGGGCGTAGTGTTCGGGCTTCGACCACGGAAGCTGCGCCGCACAGCCGACGATCCCGGACACCAGCCCGGGCACAAGGGCGGCAAGGCGCGCCGCAAAGCGCAGATCCGCGCCAAGGCAGAGGACCGCGACCCGATCGAGGCCCAGCGTCCCGCACAGCGCGGCATAGTCGCCCGCGCAGACCTCGAGGTGGTCGACCCCGCGCGGTACCGGATCCGAACGCCCGTACCCCGGGCGCACCATGACGATGACACGCAGGCCGCGGCGGCGGGCCTCGGCCTCGGCCGGGCTCGGCCAGGCGACAAGCCCGTAGTCGAGATGCATGTAGAGCACGGGACGCCCCGTCGGATCGCCGAACTCGTACCAGTCGATGCCGCGCCCGTCGGGCCGGTCGAGACGGCGGAACTCGATGGGCTCAAGCCCCTCGGCATCGCCTTCAAGCGTGCCGGGCAGAAGGCGCGCCGGCGGCGCCTCGTCGGCCGCGGTCATGGACGCGTCCATGAGCCCGACCACCGCGCGCACCAGATCGGCCTGCGAATGGGCCCCCACCTTCTGAAGCACCGAGCGGATCTGGGTGCGCACCGTCGCCAGCGCCGTGCCCCGCCGCGCCGCAATCTCGGCCGCGCTCTGGCCAAGATAGAGCGCCTCGACGATGCGGATCTCGGCTTCCGTCAACTCGAAGACCCGGGCGAGTTCCTCGTCGAAGCCGGCAGGCCATGTGAGCTCGGACGACACGACAAGCGCGTGGCGCTGGCCGGCATCGTCCCTGGCGACGCTCACGCGCAGGATCTCGGCGCGCTCCGATCCCTGGCGGCGGATGCGCATCGTCACCGCGTTTCGCCCCGGCCGCGCCGAAAGAACCTCGTGCACGACCGAAGAGAGAAGCCCCGTGTCCTCGGGCGCGTAGCCGAGATCGGCGATGTGCCGGGGCCGCGCGCCGTTCAAGAGGCGAAGGGCGGCCTCGTTGATGGCGACGATCGCGCCGCCGCGGGCCACGACCCAGGCCGGGTTGCGTCGCACCTCGGACACCATCGCCTCGGTCGAGACGAGGGGCGACCAGCGACCGGCCTCGTCCAGAAGGCGGTCGAGCGTCCCGGCCCGGCCGTCCAGCGCCGCGTCCGCCACGCGGCCAGCCGCATCCACCCCGCCGACCTTCGAGGTGCGCACCCAGACGTCGACCATCGCCTCGTATTTCAGGGGGTCGACGGCCGTGTCGTAGATGCGCTCGATGATCTCGGCCCGGGCAACGTTCCACGCCACCTCGTCGCCGGCATCGCGCGGCGACGGGGTTTCCAGCTCGTCGCGCCCCCCTGCGCGAGCCCGAGGCGGTCTTTCATCCCTCATGGGCACAGTCTTTCCCTTGCGGCGCCGCTCTGCAAGGTTTTGCGCGCCGCCCGGTTCCCCGTGACGCACCCGGTTGCAGTGTGCATGCCGCAGATGTTCTAATGGCGCCACGGGCAGCAGAAACGGAATCGAGCACACATGTCCCCCGACGACCTCTTGTCGACCGCCGACAGCACCGGATACGACGCCTCCGCGATCGAGGTGCTCGAAGGCCTCGAACCGGTGCGCAAGCGCCCCGGGATGTATATCGGGGGCACGGACGAACGCGCGCTCCATCACCTTGTGGCCGAGGTCCTCGACAACGCCATGGACGAGGCCGTGGCCGGCCACGCCAGCCGCATCGAGGTCGAGCTGCATGCCGACGGGTCCGTGACGGTGCGCGACAACGGCCGCGGCATCCCGGTCGATCCGCACCCGAAGTTCCCCGACAAGTCGGCGCTCGAGGTCATCCTTTGCACGTTGCACGCAGGCGGCAAGTTTTCGGGCAAGGCCTACCAGACATCCGGCGGGCTTCACGGGGTCGGCGTGTCCGTCGTCAATGCGCTGTCGGATTTCATGCGCGTCGAAGTCGCCCGCAACCGAGAGCTTTTCGCCCAGGAGTTTTCCCGCGGCCACCCGCTTGGCCCGGTTCGGAAGGTCGGCCCCGCACCCAACCGCCGCGGCACGACCGTCACCTTCCACCCCGACGCCGAGATCTTCGGCCAGCTCGGTCTGAAACCCGCGCGCCTGTTCCGGATGGCGCGGTCGAAGGCCTATCTGTTCTCCGGGGTCGAGATCCGGTGGAAATCGCACATCGAGGACGGCGAGACGCCGGCCGAGGCGGTCTTCCACTTCCCCGGCGGGCTTGCAGACTATCTTGCCGAACAGCTGAAGGGCGCCGCGACCTATGCCGACCAGCCCTTTGCGGGCCGGGTATCCTTCGACGAGCGTTTCGGCGTGCCCGGCGCGGTCGAATGGGCGGTGAACTGGACACCCTCGCGCGACGGGTTCATCCATTCCTACTGCAACACGGTTCCCACGCCCGAAGGCGGCACCCACGAGGCGGGTTTCTGGAGCGCCATCCTGAAGGGGATACGCGCCTACGGCGAACTGGCCGGCAACCGCAAGGCACAGCAGATCACGCGCGAGGATCTCGTCACCGGCGGCTGTGCCCTTGTCTCGTGCTTCATCCGCGAGCCCGAATTCGTGGGCCAGACCAAGGACCGCCTGGCCACCGCCGAGGCCCAGCGCCTGGTCGAAGGCGCCGTGCGCGACCATTTCGACAACTGGCTGGCCGCAGACCCGAAATCGGCCGGCGCCATCCTCGATTTCCTCGTCCTGCGCGCCGAGGAACGGTTGCGCCGACGGAAGGAAAAGGAAACACAGCGAAAGTCGGCGACGAAACGGCTGCGCCTGCCCGGCAAGCTTGTGGACTGCTCGCGCCAGGCGCGCGAGGGGACCGAACTCTTCATCGTCGAGGGCGATTCGGCCGGCGGCTCGGCCAAGATGGCCCGTGACCGGGAAACGCAGGCCCTTCTGCCCTTGCGGGGCAAGATCCTGAACGTTCTGGGGGCGGCCTCGGCCAAGATGGGCCAGAACGCCGAGATCAGCGACCTCTGTCAGGCCCTTGGCGTCAGCACCGGAACGCGCTTCCGGCTGGACGACCTGCGCTACGAGAAGGTCATCATCATGACCGACGCGGATGTCGACGGGGCGCATATCGCCTCGCTTCTGATGACGTTCTTCTTCACGCAGATGCGTCCAATGATCGACGCGGGTCACCTTTACCTTGCCTGCCCGCCGCTTTACCGGCTGACGCAGGGCTCGCGGCGGGTCTATGCGCTCGACGACGCCGAAAAGGACCGCCTTCTGTCCGAGGGCCTGGGCGGCAAGGGCCGCATCGAGGTGAGCCGCTTCAAGGGACTTGGCGAGATGGACGCCAAGGACCTGCGCGAGACGACGATGAACCCGGCGACGCGCAAGCTGATCCGCGTGTCGATCGACGAGGACGAGCCGGGCGAAACCGCGCGCCTCGTCGAACAGCTCATGGGCCGCAAGCCCGAGCTTCGCTTCCGCTACATCCAGGAAAACGCCCGCTTCGTCGAAGAACTCGACGTCTGATCGCCCTTGGCAACCGCCCCGGCCTTGAGGAAGATCAAGGCGATGGGACGCATGCCGGGATAGGCGTTCTGGACATGAAGCGGAACGAAACGCGCGAACCCCGCGCGGCGGCGTCGGGCCCGGCGTCGACCGTGCCACCCAAGGGCGAGGTCGTCGCCGTCACCTCGTCCGTGGTGGATGTCCGCTTTGCCGCCCCGCCCCTTCCGCCCATCGGGCATGCGCTGTCGGTTCTCTGGGACGGCGATCATCCCCTCATCCTCGAGGTTCAGCTTCACCTCGACGAACACACGGTCCGCACGGTGGCCATGCAGGACACGGCCGGGCTTCGCTGTGGCGTCGCGGCGCGCGCGCTCGGCGGGCCCATCCGCATACCGGCGGGTGCTGCCGTCCTCGGGCGCATGCTCGACGTCGTCGGCACCCCCGTCGACCACGGCCCTCCCCTTCCCGAGGACATCCCGCGCGCGCCCATCCATCGCGCCGCGCCGCCGCTTTCCGAACAGGTCGCGCCGAAAGAGGTCTTCCTGACCGGCATCAAGATCGTCGATCTTCTGGCGCCGCTTCTGCGCGGGGGCAAGGCCGCGATGTTCGGCGGCGCCGGCGTCGGGAAGACCGTTCTGGTGATGGAGCTCATCCGCGCCACGGCCACGCGCCACCGCGGCATCTCGGTCTTTGCCGGCGTCGGCGAGCGCTCGCGAGAGGGCCACGAACTCTGGCGCGATCTCGAACACTCGGGGGTCCTTTCCCGTACCGCCATGGTGTTCGGCCAGATGAACGAGCCGCCCGGCGCGCGCTGGCGGGTCGCTCTTTCGGCGCTGACCGTGGCCGAGCACTTCCGCGACCAGGAGCACCGCGACGTCCTTCTTCTCATGGACAACGTATATCGTTTCGTCCAGGCGGGGGCCGAGGTTTCGGGCCTTCTCGGCCGACTGCCGTCGCGGGTGGGCTATCAGCCCACGCTTGCCAGCGAAATCGCGGAACTGGAAGAACGCATCGCTTCGGTCCGGGGGGCCGCGGTGACCTCGATCCAGGCCGTCTACGTGCCTGCCGACGACTTCACCGACCCTGCCGTGGCCGAGACGTTCACCCACCTCGACAGCGCGATCGTCCTGAGCCGCGACATGGCCGCCCAGGGGCTTTATCCCGCCATCGACCCGCTTGCCTCGACGTCGACGCTGGTCGATCCGCGCATCGTCGGGGCGCGGCACTTCCGCCTGGCCGAACGCACGCGCGCGCTCATCGAGAAGTATCACGAACTGCGCGAAGTGATCTCGCTTCTCGGGATCGAGGAACTGAGCGCCCGCGACCGGCTGGCCGTGGCCCGGGCCCGGCGGCTCATGCGGTTCCTGACGCAGCCTTTCGCCGTCACCGAATATTTCACGGGAATCAAGGGGGTATCGGTCGCGCTTGAGGACACGCTTGATGGCGTCGAGGCGATCCTCGACGGCGCGGCCGACGATCTGGACGAGGACGCCCTTTACATGATCGGCACCCTGAGCGACGCCCGCGCCCGTCAGGCCGACGGCGCGCGCGCCGATGCGCCGGGCGGCAGCGGTGCCGCATCGGTTCCGGCCGACACGTCGCCAACGCCCGAGGTCGCACCATGATGCGCCTTCGCATCCTCACGCCGGTCGCCGAGGTTCTGGCCGCCGACGCGACCATCGTCCGCGCCCTTGACGCCACGGGCGCCTTTGCCATCCTTCCCGGTCATGCGGATTTCGTGACCGTTCTCGGGATCGGCGTCCTCGGCTGGCGCGGCGGCGAGGGGGGCGAGCATTTCGCCGCGCTCCGCCATGGCGTCCTGCGCGTCACCGGCGGGGACACGGTGACGATCGCCACGCGGGAAGCCCATGTCGGCGACGATCTGGCCGCGCTCGAACGCGAACTCGTTGCCGAATACCTGCGGCGGGACGAGGAAGAGGCGCATCTGCGCACCCGCGCGGTGCAGCTTCACGCCGCCGCCATGCGCCGGCTGCAAGAGGTCATCGCCGCCGGCCGCGAGCCCGTCGGGATCGGCGGCCAGCC